>CAZTJP010000048.1:0-12111 GCA_964613895.1 uncultured Thiotrichales bacterium
GGCTAGTAACAAGGCTGTCGGTGTCGTTCTGCTGGTTCGCTGAATCACGTGTTAGCCCGAATTTCTCACAGGGTCGCGTAGCGAGGCCGCATTTGGGCGGCCGCAGCCGTGATCCTGCGAGAAATTCGGGTTAGAGAGCAGGCACCAACAAGGCCGAGTGTGTTCAGAATGACTGCACCACGATCAGGATAACCTGCAACAGCAGCAAGGCAACCAGTGGGCTCAGGTCGAACATCCCCATTTGGGGCACGATACGTGAAATGGGTTCGAGAACCGGACGTGTCAGGCTGTTCAGAACCGAGACGAGCGGGTTGTTACCGGCGTAAGCCTGTGGGTTCACCCAACTCATGACAGCCAGGATGATGATGGCGAACATGAGTACATAGATGATCAGCACAAGCAGCTGGACGACAGAATATCCCAACACAGCCACAATGCCGGGATGCGCGCCCTTGATCAGCAATAAAAGGCTCACCTGGATGACCTTCAAACCGATCATGGCAACGACCGAAGCGGTGTCGATCTTTCCGATTGGAGGCAGGATTCTGCGCAGCGGCAGAATGATCGGATTGGTGGCGGCGACGACAAACTGGGAAATGGGGTTGTAGAAGTCAGCCCGTGTCCACCCCAGCAGGAAGCGCACGACCACAACGATCAGATACAAGTTGAAAAGCGTATCGACGAGAAAATAGGAGACGTTGATCAGAGCATTCATGGTTATCCTTGTTCCATAAGTTTGGCGAGTTCCCGTGAGCGATCTGCCGCGGCATCCATGGCGGCAGCGACCGTATCACGGAGCTTTTGCTGTTCGAAGACTTTAAGAGCCGCTTCCGTCGTCCCTCCTTTCGAAGTCACCCGCTCCCGCAAGGTGGCGAAGTCCACATCGCTTTCCAACGCGAGTTTGGCCGCCCCAAAAGCAGTTTGCAAACTCAGTATCTTGGCAGTGTCCTCTGGCAATCCCTGCGCCACAGCCGCTGCCTGCATGGCCTCCATCATGAGAAACCAGTAGGCTGGTCCACTACCGGACAGCGCTGTGACGGTGTCGAGCTGTGATTCATCATCCAGCCAAACAGTGAGACCCACCGCACGGAGAATCGACTCGGCAATATTACGCCATTCGTCGGAAACAGCAGCATTGGCAAACAGGCCGGTGGCGCCACTTTGAACCAAGGCTGGTGTATTGGGCATGCAACGCACAATCGGCAGCGTGTCACCAGCCCATGCGGAAATACTGGCAATGGTGACTCCCGCGGCAATGGATACCAGCATTGGCCGTGTCCGGGACAAGGCATCTCGTAACACGGGCAGAACATCGGGAAACAGCTGAGGTTTGATGGCCAGGATGACCACATCCGACTGATCGACCACAGCGGCATTGTCCGTCGTCAGCGTCAGTGCGCCATCGAGCTGTTGCAACAGCGACGCGTTGAACGCATCGGGCTCACCAATCATGATGTGATCGGCCTGCCAGCCATTCTCGAGCAGACCACCAATCAGACTGCGCGCCATGTTGCCGCCACCAATGAACCCGATTCTGGTACGCTGTTCCATACCCGCTTCACCCATACTTGTCCCGGGAGCCATTGTACCACCCATATGGCCCCGATCAGGCGCTTTACTCGCGGGCGCCGAATATCGCGGTGCCAATCCGGACAATCGTCGCGCCTTCGGCGATCGCTGGTTGGAAGTCTGCCGACATGCCCATGGACAGCGTATCCAGCGAATATCCTTCGGCATTCAGCGCGTCCCGCGCCTCGCGCATGCGGGCGAACTGCTGGCGCAACCGGCTTTCGGCAGAACGGGCACGGGGAATACACATCAGCCCACGAACCCGGATATTGGGCAATTCACTCACCGAGGCACACAACTCCGGCAGTGACTCGAGATCCACCCCTGACTTCGAGGCTTCCCCGTCGATATTCACCTGCAGGCAGACCTGTAACGGAGGCAGTTCCCCGGGGCGTTGGGCCGAGAGACGACTGGCCGTTTTCAGCCGGTCGATGCTGTGCACCCAGTCGGCATGGGTGGCAATGATACGCGTCTTGTTACTCTGGATGGGGCCGATGAAATGCCATTCCAGGTCGGGGAGCGCGAGTGCGGAAGCCTTGGCTTCGAGTTCCTGGGCATAGTTTTCACCAAACAGCCGTTGACCACAGGCATAGGCTGCTGCGATAGCCTCCACTGGCTTGGTCTTGCTCACCGCCAGTAAACGAACGCTGCCCGGTTGGCGGCCATGTCGGGACTCACACGCCCGGATTGCCTCGATCTGGCTCTCGAGTCGGTCACACAGTGCCGACGTGTCAATGCGACGTTCTTCCTCAGACATGGGGATCTCATGCGGTAGATTGGCCCAAACAATTTATGGACCCTGATTATCACTGCCTTTTCAGGCTAATATATTGATAATCAACAAGTGTAAGGAAACCTCGGCATGGATATTACCCAACTTTTGGCGTTCGGCGTAAAAAACGGCGCATCGGATTTGCACCTTTCGGCAGGCTTGCCGCCGATGATTCGCGTGGATGGCGACGTGCGCAAGCTCAACGTGCCCGCCATGGACCACAAACAGGTCCATGCGATGATCTACGACATCATGAACGACCGCCAGCGCAAGGAGTATGAGGAAAAGCTCGAGGTCGATTTTTCATTCGAAGTACAAAGCCTGGCGCGTTTCCGGGTCAACGCCTTCACCCAGAACCGTGGCGCCGGTGCGGTGTTTCGTACCATTCCCACCCAGATTTTGACACTAGAGGAACTGGGTGCGCCGCCCATCCTCAAACAGATCGCCTCGTATCCTCGGGGCATCGTCCTGGTGACCGGTCCGACCGGCTCGGGTAAATCGACCACGCTGGCCAGCATGATCGACTACAAGAACGAGAATGAATTCGGCCATATCCTGACGATCGAAGATCCGATCGAATTCGTCCACGAGTCCAAGCGTTGCCTCGTGAACCAGCGGGAAGTGCACCGGGACACCTACAGCTTCGCTGCCGCCTTGCGCTCGGCGTTGCGGGAAGACCCCGACACCATCCTCGTTGGCGAAATGCGGGACCTTGAAACCATACGGCTGGCGCTCAGTGCGGCGGAAACCGGCCATCTGGTTTTCGGCACCCTGCACACCACCTCGGCGGCCAAAACCATCGACCGGGTCGTCGATGTTTTCCCTTCCGCCGAAAAGTCGATGATTCGCACCATGTTGTCCGAATCACTCAAAGCCGTCATCTCCCAGACGTTGCTAAAGAAAAATGGTGGTGGCCGGGTAGCGGCGCACGAAATCATGATCGGCACACCGGCCATCCGCAATCTGATTCGGGAAAACAAGGTGGCGCAGATGTACTCCGCCATCCAGACAGGCCAGCCGGAGGGCATGAACACCCTCGATCAATCGCTTCAGGATTTGGTCAGCAAAGGCATTGTCAGTCGCGAGGAAGCGCGCGCCAAGGCCGCTATGCCCAACGCTATATGAATTCCGTCGTGAGCTGAAGAGGAATCCCCGTGGATCGAGACCAGGCAACCGAATTCGTCTACAACCTGTTGCGGAGCATGATCGAGCGCAATGGCGCCGATCTGTTCATCAGCGCCGGCGTTCCCCCCAGCATCAAGATCGATGGACTGGTGAACCGGCTCACCGACCAGCCTTTGACCGCCAACCACACCCAAATGCTGGTACGGTCACTGATGAACGACCGTCAGATCGCCGAGTTCGAGAAAAACAAAGAGATCAATTTCGCTATCTCCGTTCCTGGCCTGTCGCGCTTTCGGGTCAATGCATTCGTTCAGAAAGGTGCCTACGGGCTGGTGCTGCGGGCGATCAAGCACGAGATTCCCGATCTCGCCTCGATCCACATGCCCCCGGTCATCAAGGATATTGCCATGAGCACCCGGGGGCTCGTGATTCTGGTGGGCGGCACCGGTTCGGGCAAATCGACCACCCTCGCGGCGATGATCGGCTACCGCAACGTCAACAGCCAGGGGCATATCATCACCATCGAAGACCCGATCGAATACGTCCATGAGCACCGTAACTGCATCATCACGCAGCGGGAGATCGGGGTCGATACCGACTCATACCAGGTGGCGCTGAAGAATGCACTACGGCAGTCGCCGGACGTCATCATGATTGGCGAGATACGTGATCGCGAAACCATGGAATACGCCATCACCTTCGCCGAGACCGGCCATCTTTGCCTGGCCACCCTGCACGCCAATTCCAGTAACCAGGCGATCGACCGGATCATCAATTTCTTCCCGGAGGAACGGCATCAACAACTGTTCATGGACCTTTCCCTGAACCTGCGTGCACTGGTATCGCAACGACTGGTACGCCGGGTTGACGATTCGGGCCGCGTGCCGGCGGTCGAGGTGTTACTCAATTCACCTCTGATGGCAGATTTGATCCTCAAAGGTGACGTCTCCGCGATGAAGGAACTGGTTGCCAAATCCAACGAGCTGGGCATGCAGACATTCGATCAGGCACTGTTCAATCTGTTCGAAGCGGGCAGGATCGACTACTACGAAGCATTGCGCAATGCAGACTCCGTGAATGACCTGAGGTTGAGAATCAAGCTCGAAAGCAAACGATCTGCAACGCGCAACCTGCTCGATGGAGTAGGAAAGATCGAGATCGACGACAGCGACGATAATTCAGGTTCACTGATCTGAACGATCATCCGTGGCGCAGGTTGCACCGGATCAATAACAATAAACGCAAGGATAATAACAACACAAGGACAAGCCAGTGAAAATAGAATCCTACCTACGGTTCATGGCGGAAAAGAAAGCCTCGGATTTGTTTTTGACAACAGGCGCGCCGCCGAGCGTCAAGATCGAAGGTGAAGTCTTTCCCATCGGTGATGAGCCACTGCAGTCAGGAGTGGTCGCCAAGATCGCCAGCGAACTGATGGACGACAAGAAGCGCGCCGAGTTCGCCAACAAGATGGAAGCCAATGTTGGCTTGTCGTTGGCTAATATCGGCCGTTTTCGCGTCAATATCTATCGCCAGCGGGGCGAAGTCTCGATCGTCATCCGCTATATCAAACTTGAAGTCGCCAGCCCCGATGAACTGGGTTTGCCGCCTGTCGTCAAGTCCTTCGCCATGGAGAAAAAAGGGTTGCTATTGGTGGTCGGTGCCACAGGGTCTGGCAAATCGACCACCCTGGCATCACTCGTCGAAGCCCGAAACCAGGTGAAAACCGGGCATATTTTGACCATTGAAGACCCGATCGAATTCGCTTTCACGCATCGCAAATCGATCGTCAGCCAGCGGGAAGTGGGTATCGATACACTCAGTTACCAGAATGCGTTGCGAGAAGCGCTGCGAGAAGCACCCGATGTCATCATGATTGGTGAGATCCGCGACAGGGAATCGCTCGAAGCAGCGCTTTCCTTGTCGGATACCGGCCATCTGGTTATGGCGACATTGCACGCCGTCAATGCCAACCAGACGCTGGACCGGATCATCAATATGTTTCCGCGCGACCAGCACACCAAACTGCTGCAAGACCTGTCGCTCAGTCTCAACGCCATTATCTCGCAGCGTTTGGTGCGCAGTGTCAATGGCTGTCGTGTGCCAGCGATCGAAATCCTGGTCAATACCCCCTTTGTCAGTGAATTGATCGCTGCCGGCAAAGTCAGCGAGATCAAGTCCGCGATGGAGAGTGATACGACCGGTGGCATGCAGACTTTCGATCAGGCGCTGATCGATCTCTACAAGAACGGCATCATCAGCAACGAAGAAGCACTCAGCAATGCCGACTCACCCAGGAATATCAAATGGCAACTCAACTATGGTGTGGATTTAACCACAGAACAATCCAGTGTCCACACATCCCAAGTGAGTGAGCTCTCCAGCGCGAGCCTTACCCGCTCAGGCGTGTTCGACCTTCATTTCGAGCCAACCAGGTCATCCTCAAAATAAACGGGGAAGCAGCACGCCAGGCAGGGGGTGTCATGGCATCAGACAGCAGGGCATATCGTATACCCGGATCAATCGTTGCGGTCGGCAGGCGTTCGCGCCGCTGGTCAGATTGGGCCGCCGAAACTCGCACCGCAATTCGCATGGTCGGCATGTTGGTATTCACCTGGTGCCTGCTCGAGGGATCCCGCGGCTTTATCGGTGCCCACCAAGACTATTCGACCACCCGGCGCAACATCGCACGATTGAGGATATTTTCCCACCAGACTGCCATCACGCTCGCCCAATGCGGCGAGGCATGGCGCCTGGACGCTCGACCACGCCACACGAAGGTGCTGAGTTTTGGTTCGGAAAGAAAAAGCCTTCAAGAACAGGCGCGTGACGACTCGGAATCATCGAGGCAAAACCTCGAAGCCTTGCAAACACACTACTTTGGCCGGGTAGTGGATCTCGATGCGCCGCGTTATTCACGCTACGACCATTTTTTCAAAAAGTACACCGAACGTTATTTTGGTTCCGATGCCGATTGGCGCTGGTTCAAGGCACAAGCCTTCGTCGAATCCAACCTGCGGGAAAATGTCCTCAGTCACAAAGGCGCCGTCGGCATCATGCAGATCGTGCCCGGCACTTATGCTCACATCCGGAAGATCAATAAACGGTTTCGTGGCAAGGCATTGACCAGCCCGGAATGGAACATCGCGGCCGGCATCTATTACAACCGCGTGTTGGCCCGGATTCTGGAGAAACGGCAAGTCGATGGCCCGGATCGTTTTCGCTTGATGTTCGCCGCCTACAACGCCGGTTCGACACGGGTCTTGCGTGCCCTTGGTGAGGGTGGAACCGATGTCGCTGCGCGGCTGCCGCGGGAAACGCGCCGCTACCTGAAGAAAATCGATGCCTTGATGGCCCGCTATCATCAATCGTTGCTGGGCGATCCTCACGATGCCCGCTTCGACTGACCGAACCGCAGATACTCGACAGAGTGCGCAAGCCCGGATTTTCTCGCGCTGAGAGTATATTGCGGCTCCCCAGCCGTCTGGTGTACAGTCCATAACTGTCCCGGCTGCATGGGATCATACGGATACCCCATTGATCGATCGCCATCGAAGCGGCCTTTATCGAGAGTAATGTCGTTGACCGATTCCCCGAAAACCAATTTGCTCGACCTGTCGAAAGAAGACTTGCTCGAGTTTTTCTCGCGGCTGGACGAGCCTGCCTTTCGCGCCGGTCAGGTATTCAAGTGGATCCACCAGGCCGGCGTGGACGACTTCGCAGCGATGACCAATGTCAGCAAAGCGCTGCGTGCGCATCTGGCAACGATCGCCGAAATTCGTCCTCCGCAAGTCGTACTCGATCGCCCCTCCAGCGACGGCACCCGGAAATGGTTGCTGAAACTGTCGGACGGGCAATGTATCGAAATGGTTTTCATCCCTGAAAAAGGGCGTGGCACGCTATGTATCTCCTCCCAGGTTGGCTGTGCGCTCGACTGCACCTTTTGCGCCACTGCCCGGCAGGGGTTCAACCGCAACCTCAGCCTGTCCGAAGTTATTGGTCAGTTATGGCTGGCCGAACGCCTGCTGGGAGAAGCACGAGGAGACAGGCAGGTATCCAACGTCGTGCTGATGGGCATGGGCGAACCGTTGCTCAATTTCAAGACCGTCGTCGATGCCATGCGCATCATGCTCGACGACAACGCCTACGGCCTCAGCAAACGGCGTGTCACGCTCAGCACCTCCGGCATCGTGCCGGCGCTCGATCGTCTCGGCGAGGAAGTCGATGTGTCACTGGCAGTCTCCCTGCATGCGCCCAACAACGCCTTGCGAGACCAACTCGTGCCGGTCAACCGGAAATATCCCATCGAAACCCTGATGGCAGCCTGCCAGCGTTTCCTGGCGCGCAAACCCCATCGGGACCGCATCACCATAGAATACGTCATGCTCGACGGGATCAATGACTCGCCCGCCCATGCGCGTGAGCTGATCGCCCTGCTTCGCGATCTGCCATCCAAAGTCAACCTGATCCCGTTCAACCCGTTTCCCCGAACGCGTTACCAACGTTCACCCGATCATGTCATCGATCGTTTTCGCGATATGCTCTATGCGAAAGGCATCAATACCATCACGCGTCGCACCCGTGGCGACGATATCGAAGCGGCCTGCGGTCAACTGGCGGGCCAGATCCGTGACAAGAGTCGCCGGGATTTGCATTTTGCCCGGCTGGAACAGATTTCCACGATCCGTGAATAAGACACTGACAACCGTCGTGGCCACGGTATTGCTTGTGGCCATGGTTCTGCTGAGCGGCTGTGCAACACCGGGTGCCGACGAGCACAAAAGCCGTGCCGCCGCACTCAATATCCAGCTGGGCCTAGCCTATCTGAAACAGAAAAAACTCGATCTTGCAGAGGTCAAGCTGCGCCGCGCCCTCAAGGAAGCACCGCGCTCATCGACGGCGCATTGGGCCAATGCGCTGCTGTATGAAAAACTCGGCGATCTCGATCTGGCGGAAAAACACTATCGCCAGGCAGTATCACTGTCCCCCAAGGATTCCGATGCTCAGAACAACTTCGGGGCATTCCTCTGCCGCACCGGCCGGGTCAAGGAAGCATTGAAAGCGTTTGATGCTGCGTTGAAGAACCCACTCTATGCCAAACGCGAGTTCGCCATCACCAATGCCGGCATCTGTTTACGCAAGCATCACGACGATGCCGGTGCGGAAGTGCGTTTTCGGCGTGCGCTGAAAGAAAACCCGCGTTATGCCCCCGCGCTGTACCAAATGGCGGACATGCTCTACCAGCAAGGCAGGTATCTCAGCTCACGCGCCTATCGGCAACGACTGGAGGAATCGTTGCCCCGTCCCGAGCCGAAAGTTCTGGCTCTGTGCATCAAAACCGAGCGAGCGATGGGCAACAATGAGGTTGCTAACCGTTGCGAAGCACAACTAAAATCGCGATTCCCTGGCGCACGAGACGACAACGACTGACAGTATCCCGGGGATCGACAATTCAGCAAACATGAGCGGGTCCCGGGCTGCCGGGCGGGAAATGATTTATGGGACAGCGGATGGAAGGCGAAACCCAGGCGAGTGGGCCGGGCGCAACACTGGCAGCGGCGAGAAAGGCCGCGGGCCGGCAGCTCGAAGATATCTCGATCGAACTGTGTATAGGCCAAAACCATCTCGAATCCATCGAGCGCAACAATTTCGATGGCATGGGCGGCCCCACCTATGTCAAAGGCTACCTGCGCGCCTATGCGCGAACGCTCGGGCTCGATCCTGAAACCATCATTGCGCAATACCTTGAGCAGAATCCGCGGGAAGTGCTGGTCCAGCCACGTCGCGCGGTAGAGCCGGCCCCCGCCGAGGGTAAAGGTAAACTGATCGGCATGGCCGTGGTGGCTGCCCTGCTGGTGGCGGCGCTGCTGGCCTGGTTTCTGCGTGGTGACAGCGAAACATCCACGCCGTCGCCGCCAACGTCGGAAGCCGGCGCCCCATCCGTTTCATCTGCTGGTAACCAGGTCGAAACCGCGCCGGTGAAAACAGCTGGCGCTGCGGACCATTGGATCGAAGAAGCCCCTCCGTTGCCATCAGCCCCGTCAGTCCCTGGTGGAGCGGCACAAAAAACCGAACCGGTTACAAAGGATGATGCGGGCGCCAGTGAACAGAAGCCACAGTCATCTGCCCAGTCGGACAAAACCTCTCCGGTGACGCAGACAGTCGCGGACAAAACGCCCCCGGCGACTGACACCAGTCAATCGGCCAAGCCCGGTTCCGACAAGGAGAAATCGACCGCGGACAGCGCACCCGCCAAGCCGAAGAAAACAGCCCGGCAGTCACAGTCAAACGCCAAACCCGCAAAGAAATCCCACACTGCGGGACACAATGGCGATACCCCGATCTTCGTCGGTACAGGCAAGGACACCATCGAACTGAACCTGAAACAGGACTCCTGGGTGCAGATTCAGGACAACACCGGCGCGGTACTGCTGCAAGGTCTGTACACTGCCGGCGCTGTTCGCAAGATTCAGGGGGAAGCCCCATTTCAGGTTTTTCTTGGCAATGCACCCGGCGTAACCGTCCGTTTCAATGGCAAACCTTTCGACAGTTCCTCATATGTGCGCAGCAACAACACCGCGCGTTTTGCGCTGGTACCGGAATAGGGAGGCTGACCAACTGCCATGAGCAAGAGTCCGAAATCCATTCGGGGCATGCACGACATCACCCCGGACACAAGCCACGCCTGGCGTGCTTTCGAACACACCGTGTCATCCATCCTCGACCGCTACGGCTATCGGGAGATACGCATGCCAATCGTCGAACACACCGCCTTGTTCAAGCGTTCGATCGGTGAAGTGACCGACATCGTCGAAAAAGAGATGTACACCTTCGAGGATCGCAATGGCGACAGCCTGACACTGCGGCCCGAAGGCACCGCCGGCTGTGTGCGCGCCTGCATCCAGCACGGCTTGTTGCACAACCAGCAGCAGCGGCTTTGGTACCAGGGGCCGATGTTCCGCCACGAGCGGCCACAAAAAGGCCGTTACCGCCAGTTCCACCAGGTTGGCGTCGAAACCTTCGGCATCGCCGGGCCGGAAGCAGAAGCGGAACTGATCGCCATGACCGCCCGATTATGGAAAACACTCGGTGTCAGCGAGGTCGAATTGCAACTGAACACCCTGGGCAGCCCGGCAGCCCGGCAGCACTATCGGGATCAACTGGTGGCCTACTTCTCGGCGCATGAGTCCGAACTGGACGATGACAGCCGCCGCCGGCTGCAATCGAACCCGCTGCGCATCCTCGACAGCAAGAATCCCGATCTGCAAGCCCTGATCGCAGCCGCGCCCGCCATCGACGCCTCACTGGACGAGGCGTCCCGCCAGCACTTTGCCGACCTGCGCGCCATGCTCGACGCCATGGACATCCCATACGTCATCAACCCCCGCCTGGTACGTGGACTCGACTACTACACCCGCACCGTCTTCGAATGGGTGACCACCCGGCTTGGCGCCCAGGGCACGATCTGTGCCGGCGGGCGATATGACGGCCTGGTCGAACAGCTCGGAGGTCGGGCCACGCCCGCTGCCGGTTTCGCCATGGGCGTCGAACGGTTGCTGGAACTGCTGAACGAACTGGGTGGCAGCGCAACGCCACCGGCGCCCCATGCCTATCTGGTTCTTGCTGGCGAAAACACACTGCAAGCCGGCTATGCGCTGGCGGAGCGATTGCGCAACGATTTGCCCGCCCTGCGCTTGCAAGTTAACCTCGGTGGCGGCAGTTTCAAGGCCCAGTTCAAGCGGGCCGACAAAAGTGGTGCCGAGGTGGCGCTGGTGATTGGCGAGGATGAGCTGGCGAACGGCCAGATCGTCATCAAGGCGCTGCGAGGCGAAGAACCGGCACAAGCGAGTCATGACTATGAATCGGCTCGAGCCAAACTGGCGCAAGTAATCGACGATGAAGGAAAACACTGATGAATGACTATGTAACCGACGAGCAGCAAGTCGAGGCGCTGAAGAAATGGTGGGCGGAAAACGGCCGCTACCTGATCATGGGCATCGTTCTCGGGCTCGGCCTGTTGTTCGCCTGGAACAGCTGGAAACAGTACCGCGATCGCCAGGCCATGCAAGCTTCCGATGCCTATGCCGCCGTTGCCGCGGCTGTCAGGCAGAACGATGAAAAACGGGCGGCGGATCTGGTTGCCGATTTGCGCGAGCAGTATTCCGGTTCCCCCTATGCTGCACTTGCCAGCATGATGCTGGCACGAGTGCAGGCACAAGCGGACGAACTCGATGCTGCTGCCGACAGCCTTCAATGGGCCATCGACCATGCACCGGAAACCGAGATCGCCGAAGTGGCCACGTTGCGAAAGATTCGGCTGCTGCTGGCCGCGGGCAAGACGGGTGAGGCGGAAGCCCTGCTGAAACGGGATTTCCCGCCCGCCTACACCTCTTTGGTGGAAGAACTCAAAGGCGATCTGTTCAGCGCCAAGGGGGATCTGGAAGCCGCCCGCATCGCCTATGACAAAGCCTTGCTGACCGCCGGCGGTCGTGCCGAATTCCTTCAGCTCAAGCGTGATGCGCTGGGCAAGGGAATCGCTCCCAGGGACGCTTCTTGATGGCCGCAAGACTAGCCCGCATTTCTCACAGAGTCACGGCTGCGGCAGCCCAATGCAGCGCGCTGACTGGCGTTCGCTCGGTCGGGCA
>CAZTJP010000049.1:0-6406 GCA_964613895.1 uncultured Thiotrichales bacterium
TGGCGTTCGCGACCGAGGGCCGCGCAGGCGTCGTTTATCGTTTTATTCAAGCTTTATGGCAATGATGCGCGTCTCGGGCACCTGAGACCGGATGGCGCCAGCAATTTCAAAACTCAGGCCCATGCGTGGTCGGTACGAAATCCACAGAATATTGAGCTTCAGGTTGAGGTCGGCGAAAAGCACCCACGGTTCGTACTCACGCAGTACCAGAGAGATATGTTCGATTCTTTTCTCGATCTGAGGGGCAAGGCGTTTGTTCAGGCCCGGAATCAGCAGCATGAAATCACATACGGGCTGCCCGTCTTCGGTATGTGTCGGCACACGTTTCCAGAGGGATTCATGGTGCGAAAGTGTATGAGCGCACCGCGTCAAGGCTGGCTTTTCAGCGACAGAAAGACTCATGGTAGCGTTAGGTTGTGCATTGATTGGGTGGAAATATAGTGCTCACCTTGGTGTCATTCGACTATAGATGAGTATAGGACGGATCAGCGCTGCGAGGGGCGAATTCCGTTTTCCGTCAGTACCGCGTCGAGTGGCACATCCCAGGGTTGCAGCTCGAGGCGTGCGACTTCCTGTTTGGCAAACGCCAGACCCAACATGAAAGGCCGCATGGGCAGGCGCCGGTCTTTGACGAATGCAAAACTGCGGTCATAGAAACCGCCGCCCATACCCAGGCGTCCCCCGAAGCGGTCGAATCCCACCAGCGGTGTGATGACCAGATCCAGTTGGCGCGGGTCGATCTGCCAATGGCGAACGGGAATCGGTTCAGGAATGCCGAAGCGATTGCAGATCAGATGTTGCTGGTTGGTGATGCGCTGAAAGCGCAGCGGTTGATCGTGATCGGGCGCGAGAATCGGCAGATAGACGCGTTTGCCGAGCTGTCGAAGGGTTTGCAGGATGTCGTTGGTTGGAAATTCACCATTGACGGCCAGATAGCAGGCAATACGCTGGCAATGCCCCAGATAGGGCCATTGCCTCAGAAACCGGGCTGCCCGCCGTGCTGCCCGCTGGCGATGGCTTGCGGGCATGATCCGTCGGGCGTGCCGCAGCTGGTGCCGCAGGCGCTTGATGTCCGATTGGGGCATGGCCTGTGATGCAGCTGAAAGGTCAAGGTGACCCTGACAGAAGGGAAAAAGTGGGTGCACTCCATCGCACCGCTGTGGCTTTCGACCTTGAACCGGAGGTTCAAGTGGGGGTCGCGTTGAAACCTTAAGGCTTCCCGTCGATAGCGGTAATGCACACCAGTTTCAAATCCCGGTCCCCCGGGGTAAGAAATTAGGCTCAAGGATTATACCCGGCCACTGGCGCATGCCACAGAGGCACCCGTTCCTGGTTGAGGCCCGATCGTTGTTCGGACCCGACCCCGATCCGCCGTTTGTCTGCGGACCGAAGTTAAAACTCCATTTGCTGCAAATCTTGCAGACTTTTCTCGATTCGATCCTGCATGCCCTTCAAGCGTTTGCTGGTCGAGTCGCTCTGCGAATCGAATTGCGCCTGCTGCTGCAGGAATTCATGCGTCAGGTTCAGCGCCGCCATGACGGCGATTCGGTCCGGGCCGAACACCTTGCCGGACTCACGCACCTGCTTCATGCGTTCATTGAGCATCTCGGCAGCCGCCAGCAGTGCCTGTTCCTCACCCTCCTTGCAGGCCACACGAAACTCCTTGTCGAGCAACGTGACACTGACCGGTATGGTTTCCTCGCTCATCAGCTTGCCTCCATGGCTTTCAGGCGCGAGATCATGGCTTCGACCTGATGGCGTACCTTGTCCCGGTTGGACAGCAGTTGTCCACGCTCGGATACCAGCACGGCGTTTTCATCCCGCAATCGGGCGTTCTCCGCCTTCAAGGTTTCACAGGCTTCGAGTAGCTCATTGAGCCTGTTTTCCAGCTGTGAAAGCCGAGACTCCATTGCCGTGGCTGCCTTGTGTTCAGTCATGGCCTGATACTAGGCTGGAAGATTCAATCGGTCAAATCCGATGTCCCGATCTGTGAAATTTCCGTCACTCACGTCATCGCGCCTGGAAAAGTCGCATCCGGGAGATTGTTCCCGGGCGCGGAACGTATTACTGTTGCGAGTTGATGAGCCTTCCTCTTTACGATGAAATCCTGGCCTGCCTGGCCGAGATCGACGCGGTACACTCACCCGCTGAGGCGCACGGGATGTTGTGTGCATTGCTGGCGCTTGATGTGACCACGGCGCCCGGGCAGTTCTTCGAACTCCTGGCGGGTGAAAGGGCGTCCGAATGGAAAGAGGATAGTGCCGTACTGGCGCCGTTGCGGCAGCTGTTCGATGAAACCCGCACCGAAATGCAGGATCCCTTGCTGGGCTTCGAGCTGTTATTGCCCGATGAGGATGCGCCGCTCGATGAGCGACTCGAGGCGGCGACCCGCTGGGCAGCCGGTTTTCTCTATGGCTGGCTCAAGGCGGGGCGTTCGGAGAAAGGCAACGCCTCAGCCGAAATCGACGAGTTCATCGCCGATTGCAAGGCGCTGGCGGCTTCGGCCTATGAGACGGAAGACCAATCCCGCGACGAGGAAGTCTACCTGGAGCTGGTCGAATATCTACGCATGGGCGCGTTGCTGGCACAGGAAGACACACAACCACTGAAGGCGCCGCCCGAAATCCATTGATTCGGTTCGCAGGCGAGACGAGAGAACGGACACAACAACTGATGACGACCAAACGACTCCCCCAATCGGAACTCCGGCGCAGACGGCGCTTGTTGATGGATATGATGGGCGACAACTCGATAGCGATCATTCCATCGGCGCATGAGCAGGTGCGCAATCGGGATGTGCATTATCCGTTTCGCCAGGACAGTGATTTCATGTACCTGACGGATTTCCTCGAACCGGAATCGGTGGCGGTGCTGATTCCCGAGCGGGAGCAGGGCGAATTCATCCTGTTCTGTCGCGAACGCGACGTGGAGAAAGAGATCTGGGATGGCTGGCGCATCGGCCAGGAAGGCGCGGTCGAGCAGTATGGCGCCGATGATGCTTTCCCGATCGACGATATCGACGAGATCCTGCCGGGCTTGCTGGAGCAGAAGCAGCGGGTGTACTACACCATGGGCAAGGATCCCGGCTTCGACGGCAAGTTGCTCGACTGGATCAACCAGTTGCGTGGCAAAACCCGTATCGGCCGCAGTCCACCGCATCAGTTCATCGATGTGGCGTACCTGCTGCACGATATGCGTTTGTTCAAGTCACGCTCCGAAGTGGCGTTGATGCGCCGGGCGGCGCAAGTTTCGATTCGCGCTCATGAGCGTGCCATGCAGGTCTGCCGGCCGGGAATGACCGAATACCAGATCGAGGCGGAAATCCTCCATATTTTCAGGCAGGCAGATACCGAACCGGCGTATCCATCCATCGTTGGCGGCGGCATCAACAGCTGCATTCTCCACTACACCGACAATTGTTGTGAACTCAAGGATGGCGATCTGCTGCTGATCGACGCCGGTGCGGAATACAGCGGCTACGCCAGTGACGTGACGCGCACCTTTCCGGTCAATGGTCGTTTCAGTGGCCCGCAAAGGGAAATCTACGAAGTGGTGTTGGCTGCTCAGGAGGCTGCCATTGCTCATGCCTTGCCTGGTCGGCACTGGAATGAGCCGCACGAAGCCGCGGTCCAGGTGTTGACGGAGGGGTTGGCGTCGATCGGCCTGCTCAACGGTGATGCCGCGCAACTGATCGAGGACGGCCACTACAAGAAATTCTTCATGCACAAAACTGGCCACTGGCTGGGTCTCGATGTGCACGATGTCGGCGATTACAAGGTCGACAAGGAATGGCGCGTGCTCGAGCCCGGCATGACGCTGACGGTGGAGCCGGGCCTGTACATGCCACCGCATTCCAATGATCTCGATGAACGCTGGCAGCATATTGGCATCCGCATCGAGGACGACGTGCTGATCACCAAGGACGGCAACGAAGTCTTGACTGAAGCCCTGCCGAAACGGGTGGACGATATCGAGGCGCTGATGGCGGGGTGAGAGCAAACCGATATGACGGATTTCGACGTAGCGATTGCAGGCGGTGGCCTGGTCGGCGCCGCGCTGGCGGCATCCTTGGCTGATCTGCCGCTGCGTATCGCCCTCATCGATCAGCACGCCCTGACCGGGATGTCCGATCAGCGGGATGAAGACGGTCGCAGCCTGGCGTTGAGTTGGGAATCGCGCAAGATCCTCGAGCGCCTCGGTGTCTGGACAGCGATCGCCAACGAGGCGGCCCGGATGGATCGCGTCCATGTGTCCCAGCGAGGGTATTTTGGCGTCACCCGCTTGCGGGCGGCGGATCTGCGGGCCGAAGCGCTGGGCTATGTCGCGCCGTACCACAGCGTGGCGGCGGCGCTGGCCGAGCGGATCGAAGCGCAGGCCAATCTGACGGTCATCGCACCGGCGAGCATGACCGAGATTCAGGCGGTGCCCGGCGCAGTCGAGCTGGCGTTGGACAGTGAGGGCGGCCCGAGCCGGATCAGCACCCGGTTACTGGCGGGCGCCGATGGCGGCCAATCCAGCACCCGTCGTCTGCTGGGCATCGGGCAGCAGGTCACCGATTATCATCAGCAGGCGCTGGTCGCCAATGTTCGTGTCGAGGGCGGCGTCGCGCACGAGGCCTGGGAGCGTTTCACCGAACAGGGCCCGATGGCGCTGTTGCCATTGAAAAACAATCGTCTGGCGCTGGTCTGGACAGGAACCGAAGCCCTGACGGCGGAGCGCCTGGCCTGGTCCGATGGCGTCTTTCTGGAGCAGTTGCAAGGCGCATTCGGTTATCGCGCCGGTGAGTTCACCGGCGTGGGGAAACGCGTTGCCTTTCCGTTGCGGCAGGTGCTCGCCGGCCAACTGGTTGCCCGCAGGGCTGCATTGCTCGGCAACGCCGCGCACTCACTGCATCCGGTGGCGGGGCAGGGCCTCAATCTGGCGCTGCGGGATGTCCGCGTGCTCGCCAGCCTGCTCGCTGAAGGCGGCGATCCCGGCGCCTGGTCGTTGCTGGATCGCTATGCCGAGCTGCGCAGCGGCGATATCCGTCTCACCGCCAACGCCACCGATGCCCTGATACGCCTGTTCGGCCAGCCTTCGCGGCTGCTGGCCCATGCCCGTGGCGCCGGGTTGTACCTGTTGGATAAGGCGCCACTGTTGAAGAATCGTCTCGCGCGCTACGGGATGGGGTATCGACCGGCATTGACTTCGGTATTGGGAACATGATCAAACGCTATGACATCGTCGTCGTCGGCGGCGGCATGATCGGCCTGGCGATGGCGGCGGCATTGAGTGGCCAGGGGCGGCGTATCGGCATCGTCGAAGCGGGCGGCGCGCCGGCGCCCGTGGTTGCTGGTGAGGCGCTGCGAGCGCGCGTCGTCGCGCTCAGTCGAGCCAGTCAGGCATTGCTCGATAATGTCGGCGCCTGGCGCCAGATTCTGGCCTGGCGCGCCACGGCTTACCGCAGGATGGTGGTCTGGGATGCCAATGGCGCTGGGGAGATTGCTTTCCACGCCAGCGAAGCCGGCGAACCCGATCTGGGGCATATCGTCGAAAACCACCTCATCGAACGTGCCTTGTATGAGATTTGTGATGCTCGTGAGGATGTCGAATGGCTGGGGCAAGCGGCGGTCGAACAGCTGGGCAGCGATGATCAGGGTGTGGTGCTGACGCTGCGAGGCGGCCAGGTGGTGATGGCCGATTTGCTCATCGGCGCCGACGGGGCGCGTTCGCGGATTCGTGAACTGGCGGGGTTTGCGGTGAGCGAATCGGATTACGGGCAACGCGCTATCGTGGCACTGGTACGGATGGAGGAAAGCGATGGCGCGACGGCCTGGCAGCGCTTTCTCGACGATGGCGTGCTGGCCCTGCTGCCGGTGTCCGGCGGCAAGTTTTCGATCGTCTGGAGTGTGGCCAACCACCGCGCCGAGGAATTGCTGGCGCTGGATGATGCGGCATTCAAGCGCGCGCTGACCGTGGCCAGTGACGGGCGGCTGGGCTGCGCGGTCGAGGTCGGCGAGCGTGTGTCATTTCCGTTGTCGGGCATGCAAGCGCGACCGCATATCAAACCGCGGATTGCCTTGGTGGGCGATGCCGCGCACCGGGTCCATCCGCTGGCCGGGCAGGGCGCCAACCTCGGGTTTCTCGATGTGGCGGAACTGGCGGGCATCCTCAATAACGCCACGTCCCGCAATCCCGGCGACTGGCTGTTGCTGCGCCGCTACCAGCGAGCCCGGGCCGGTGACAATTTCGCCATGCAGAAGTTGATGGAAGGTTTTCAGCACTTGTTCGTCAATCGCAATCCGGCGCTGGCGTTGCTGCGTGGCGTGGGGCTGAATGCTGTCAATGCGGCACGGCCATTGAAATACCCATTGATGCGTTTCGCACTTGGCGAGCAACCTGGCCTGCCGGAACTGGCGCGCAGCCG
>CAZTJP010000049.1:6506-12108 GCA_964613895.1 uncultured Thiotrichales bacterium
TAGTATGATCTGCGCTCCGATGCAACGCGGATGTAGGAGAGTGGTTGGGCAATCGAATCGCTGATGCGCCAACCCGCCGAAGGCGCATTTCCGCCCGGAAACGCTCAGGCACCCGGACGACATTCGTTATATCGGCTCTGGAGAGCGGCGCGTCAGGCGCCCACCGAAGGGGGTAAATCTCTCAGGTTTCAGGACAGAGGGGCGGCAGGCGCGAGCAATATCGCAGCGTCCCCTTTTTGTGAACACTGGAGCCTTTCCATGGGACAACATACGGCCCTTTATCAGGCGCACCTCGATGCAGGTGCGCGCATGGTCGATTTCGCCGGCTGGGACATGCCGGTCAACTACGGTTCCCAGATCGACGAGCACAACACCGTTCGATCGGCGGCGGGCATGTTCGATGTCTCGCACATGGGTGTGGTGGATCTGGCTGGGCCGGGCGCCCAGGCGTTTCTGCGTCATTTGCTGGCCAACGATGTCGCGCGGCTGAAAACACCCGGTAAGGCGTTGTACAGCTGCATGCTCAATGAGCAGGGTGGCGTCATCGATGATCTGATCGTCTATTATCTCGGTGACGAGCGTTATCGGATCGTGGTCAATGCTGGCACGCGTGAAAAGGATCTGGCGTGGATGCGCCGTCAGGCCGAGGGTTTCGAGGTTCAGCTGGATGAGCGCCCGGAACTGGCGATGCTGGCGGTACAAGGGCCACAGGCGCGCGAGCGGGTGCTGTCGTTACTGGATGAGGAGGCTGCCACGGTCGCGGCCGGGCTGAAGCCATTCTTCGGCGCGCAGGCCGGTGACTACTTCATTGCCCGCACCGGGTATACCGGCGAGGATGGTTTCGAGATCATGGTCGGAAACGATGCTGCGCCGGCACTGTGGACAGCATTGCTGAATGCCGGAGTCGCGCCTTGTGGTCTTGGCGCGCGGGATACCTTGCGGCTCGAAGCGGGCATGAATCTGTACGGCAACGACATGGACGAGACGGTTTCGCCGTTGCACAGCGGTCTGGCCTGGACGGTTGCGTTCGAGCCGGAGAGTCGCGATTTCATCGGTCGTTCGGCGCTGGAGCAACAACGGGCGGCTGGCGATCTGCCTCGCTTCGTCGGCCTGGTGCTGGAGGGACGCGGCGTCCTGCGCAGTCATCTGCCGGTGTTTGTCGGCAGCGGGCAGGGTGAGACGACCAGTGGTACCTTCTCACCGACGATGCAGCGTTCGATCGCCATGGCGCGCATTCCGGCGGGTGATGAGACGCACTGCGAGGTCGAAATTCGCGGTAAGCGTCTGCCAGCCCGAATCGTCGATATGCCGTTCGTCCGCCACGGCAACGTGTTGGTTTAATGTCTGGAGAAACCTGATGAGTGAAATTCCCGAAGACCTGAAATACACCGCGTCCCATGAATGGGTGCGTCTGGAAGACGATGGCCGGATCACCATCGGCATCACCGATCATGCCCAGCAGGCGCTGGGCGATCTGGTGTTCGTCGAGTTGCCGGAAGTGGCGGCGGAAGTCGATGCCGAAGACGCCTGTGCGGTGGTGGAGTCGGTCAAGGCGGCGTCGGATATCTATGCGCCCGTGGCGGGCAAGATCGTCGAGGTCAATGAAGCGCTGATCGACGCCCCGGAAAAAATCAATGAAGACCCTTATGTGGATGGCTGGATCTGCAAGATGGAGATCGAGGATCCGGCGGTGCTCGATGAGCTGCTCGATGCGTCGGCCTATGCCGAGCAGGCTGACCACGACTGATCACAGCGATGCCTTTCATTCCCCATACCGAAGAAGACCGGAAAGCGATGCTCGCCGAACTGGGCGAGTCTGATCTCGAAGCCCTGTTCGATGAGGTGCCGGCAGAACTGCGGGCCGATGCACTGGAATCGATTCCAGCGGGTCTGTCTGAAATGGCGATTTCGCGGCACATGCAGTCACTGGCGGAAACGGACCCACCGTTGCTGAATTTCGTCGGCGCCGGTGCCTATGAGCACCATATTCCAGCCGCAGTGTGGCAACTGGCCGGCCGTGGAGAATTCTATACGGCGTACACGCCTTATCAGGCCGAAGCCAGTCAGGGCACCTTGCAGGTCATCTACGAATACCAATCGATGATGGCCGGGCTGACGGGAATGGAGGTTTCCAATGCCTCGCTCTACGACGGTGCTTCCGCGCTGGCCGAGGCGGTGCTGATGGCGGTGCGCGGAAACCGCAAGGCGAAGCGCAAGCGAATCCTCATGCCTGCCAGTGTTCACCCGGCTTATCGCGCCACGGTGCATGCCATCGTCCACAATCAGGGTATCGAGCTGGTGGAGGTTCCGTTCGATGCAACCACCGGCAGAACCACGCTGGCGGCGCTGGAAGCTCATGCCGGTGAAGATTTCGCCGCCCTGGTGGTCCCTCAACCCAATTTCTTCGGTGTGCTCGAAGAAGTGGATGAATTGACACGCTGGGCGCATGAACAGCAGCAGTACGTCATCGGACTGGTCAATCCGACCTCGCTGGCCTTGCTCAAACCGCCCGGCGAGTGGGGCGACGATGGCGCTGACATCGTTTGCGGCGATGGCCAGCCGCTGGGCGCACCGCTGTCTTTCGGTGGCCCTTATTACGGGTTCATGTGCTGCCGCCAGGCGCATGTGCGGCAGATGCCGGGGCGCATCGTCGGACGCGCCACCGATGCGGATGGCAAGCCCGGCTTCGTGTTGACGTTGCAGGCGCGTGAGCAGCATATCCGCCGCTCCCGCGCCACTTCCAATATCTGCACCAATCAGGGATTGGTGGTGACGGCATCGACCATCTACATGGCATTGCTGGGTGAGGATGGCCTGCGCTCGGTGGCGGCTCAGTGTCATGCCAATACCCACAAGCTGGTCGAATCCGTACGCGCGCTGGGTATCGAGCCGCTGTTTGCCAGCGACTTTTTCCACGAGGTGGTATTGCGGCTGGATCGCCCCGTACAACCGGTGCTGGACAGCATGGCGAATCAGGGTGTGCTGGGCGGCTACGCGCTGGAAAAAGACTATCCCAGCCTGTCCAACTGCCTGCTGGTTTGTGCCACCGAGATGCGTAGCGACGAAGATATCGAGACTTTCACCCATGCGCTGAATACAGCGCTTTCAAGAGAGGAGTAAACCATGGCGACTGTAACACTTGAAGGAAACGAACTGCATACCAATGGTGATCTGCCCGCGGTTGGCTCGACCGCACCGGATTTTCATCTGGTGGACACCGATCTGAACGATCTGCACCTGGCGGATTTTGCCGGCAAGAAGAAATTGCTCAATATCGTACCCAGCCTGGATACAGGTATTTGCGCGACTTCCACCAAGAAGTTCAACGAAGCGGCTGCCAAGCATCCTGATACGGTGTTTCTCACGGTCTCGGCTGATCTGCCCTTTGCCGCCGGCCGCTTCTGTCAGGCGGAAAATATCGATGCGGTCAAAACCCTGTCGATGATGCGCACCAAGGCATTCGCCAAGGACTACGGCGTGCTGATCGAGGATGGCCCACTGGCGGGTGTCACCGCGCGCGCGGTGGTGGTGCTCGATGAGGACAACCAGGTTTTGTATACGCAACTGGTTCCGGAAATTGCTCAGGAACCGGATTACGATGCGGCTCTCGCTGCGCTGTAACCGGTGCTGATCTTCGAACATTCCCGGCCTGGACGGCGGGCGACAGCGCAATCGCCCGGTGAAACGCCCGAGGTGGCGTTGCCGGAGCGGTTTGCGCGGCGCGGATCGATGGGGTTGCCGGAGGTATCGGAGCTGCAGGCCGTGCGCCACTATACCCGGCTGTCGCAAAAGAACTTTTCCATCGATACGCAGTTCTATCCGCTGGGCTCCTGCACCATGAAATACAACCCGCGGGCCTGCAACAGCCTGGCGATGTTGACCGCTTTCCTCAATCGCCATCCGTTGGCGCCGGAAGCCTTCAGTCAGGGGTTGTTGCGTATCTTTTATGAGTTGCAGGCAATGCTCACCGAGGTGACTGGCATGGCTGGCGTATCGTTGACACCGATGGCTGGCGCCCAGGGTGAATTCGCTGGTGTAGCGATGATTCGCGCTTATCACGAGTCACGTAACGATCAGGCGCGCACCGAAATCCTGGTGCCGGACGCGGCCCACGGCACCAACCCCGCCACCGCGATCATGTGTGGCTACAAGGTGCGAGAGATTCCGACCGGCGCGGATGGCGATATCGATCTCGAAGCATTGACGGCAGCGGTCGGGCCACAGACGGCCGGGCTGATGCTGACCAATCCCTCGACGCTGGGCGTGTTCGACCGCCGTATCGCCGAGGTGGCGAAAATCGTTCACCAGGCTGGTGGTCTGCTGTATTACGATGGCGCCAACCTCAATGCCATTCTCGGCAAGGTCAAGCCGGGTGACATGGGTTTCGATGTCATCCACATGAATCTGCACAAGACCTTCGCAACCCCGCATGGTGGCGGAGGGCCGGGCGCCGGGCCGGTCGGCGTCAGTGAACGTCTGCTGCCGTTCCGGCCGGTCCCGGTGGTCGAAAAAGTTGGTGACCGATATCACTGGCTGGATGAAACGGCGCTACCGGATTCGATTGGGCGGTTGTCCGCGTTCGCCGGCAATACCGGCGTCTTGCTGCGGGCCTATATCTATATGCGCATGCTCGGCCGGGAAGGCATGCACCGGGTGGCGGATTTTGCGACCCTCAATGCCAATTACCTGATGCATCGTTTGCAGGCGGCGGGTTTCGAACTCGCCTACCCGTCGCGTCGCGCCAGTCATGAATTCATCGTCACACTCAAGCACGAAGCGAAAACCTTTGGCGTCACCGCCATGGATTTCGCCAAGCGGCTGCTGGACTACGGGTTTCATGCACCCACCACCTATTTTCCGATGTTGGTGCCGGAATGCCTGCTGATCGAACCGACCGAGACCGAGAGCAAGGAGGAACTCGATCGGTTCGTCGAGGCCATGGTCGCCATCCGCGAAGAGGCACAAAAGAATCCCGAAAAGGTCAAGACCGCGCCACATACCCAGCCCAACCGGCGGTTCGATGAGGTCATGGCGGCCCGCCAGCCCGATCTGCGCTGGCAACCGGCAAAATGATGCCTGTCGATAAGCCCACGGGGTTGCGCCGGCTGTGGCTGGCCCTGGGGTATTCCCTGAAGGGGTTACGATCGGCTTTCAGGTATGAAGCGGCCTTCCGGCAGGAGGTTCTTTTGTTGCTGCTGGCGGTTCCGTTGGCCTTCCTGGTCGCTCAGACCGGATTGCAGGTGGTCTTGCTGATTGGCGTGGTTTTGCTGGTGCTCGTGGTCGAGTTGTTGAACTCCGCCATTGAAAATGTTGTCGACAGGCTGGGTGAGGAATTCCACCCTCTGGCCGGCCGGGCCAAGGACCAGGGTTCAGCGGCTGTGCTGGTGGCCCTGGTGCTGGCCGGATTGGTCTGGTTCGCGGTGGTTGTTCTATACTGATGATAACGTTCCAGGTGGCCACCGGGCCGGGAGAGGCAAAATGGGGATGTTCGTATTGGGAATACTGTTCGGCTGGTTGATCGAATGGTTGTTCTATACCTTGTATTGGAAACCGGCCCATTCGGCTGAATCCTTCTCGGAATCGGTGTCACCCGGCCCGGCTG
>CAZTJP010000050.1:0-11922 GCA_964613895.1 uncultured Thiotrichales bacterium
CTCGCTACGCGATCCTGTGAGAAATCCGGGGTAGTGCATGTCATCAAACCGTCGTCGAGGGGCTTTGGCGACAGCGGACGGGAATCCTGCATCGACAGGCGTGGGAATTTCTGTCATCAACAGTATATAATTGTAACTTTCTGAATTTTCCAATGTCCTTATCCAAAGGAGGCGCTATGAGTTCACTGTTTTCACAAGAATGGATGGAAGCTTTCAAGAATGCATGGAATGCAGAACCGGCCCTGGCGGGCGAGTTGGAAAAAATTGGTTTCAATTCAGTGATCGGCTATGGTTTTCCGGGTGAGGATCACCCGCGGGGTGTACTCACTGTGGAAAATGGCAAGGCGGTTTCGGGGGAAGCGTATGACGGTCAGGAGCTCAATTGGGATATTCGGGCCAAGGAAGAGCAATGGTCCAAATGGATGGCAAAGCCGCCGGGTATGGCCGGCTTGGGCATGGCTTTCACTACCGGCAAGATGAAGTTCGTCGTTGGTGACTACGGTTCCATGATCAAGGATCCTCGCATGGCCAAGCCGTTCATTCAAAGTTTTTCTGTCATGGCGCAGGTTTGAGCTGATTCCGGTTCATGTCCGACGTTTTCAGTCACTCCGAGAAAGCGGAGCGCGGGGCGCTGTTCCCGCTCGATCAGGCGCTTTCCGCGCTCAGGTTCAATGATGATGGATTGGTGCCCGCCATTGCGCAGCAATTCGACTCGGGAGAAGTGCTGATGATGGCATGGATGAACCGGGAATCACTACAGGAAACACTGGAGACCGGGCGCGTCTGTTACTGGTCGCGTTCACGGCAAAAACTGTGGCGAAAGGGCGAGTCCTCCGGTCAGGTGCAAAGGTTGAAAGAACTGCGAATCGACTGCGATGGTGATACCTTGCTGCTCCGTGTCGATCAGACGGGGCCGGCCTGCCATACCGGGCGCAGAAGTTGCTTTTACAACCTGGTCGTGGACGATGCGGTTCTGGTCGATGCCGATCGCCTGATCGATCCGGCGGAGCTCTACGGCCAATGAGACGCTTGTTCGTCAGTGCGATCCGCTTCTATACCGGCCTGATCAGCCCCTTCATGCCGCCCACGTGCCGCTATACGCCCACATGTTCGGAATACACGGTCGAGGCGATCGAGGTGCATGGCGTGGTCAAGGGATTGTGGATGGGCATCAAGCGTATTTCGCGTTGTCATCCCTTCCATGAGGGGGGCTTCGATCCCGTGCCGGGCCCGAACAAACATCCCCACAGCCATTGACGACGGGGTTTGTTGCTGCGTGGATTTGCTCGCCAGCAAGCTTTCTGGCGCCCGCTCAGCAGACGATGGTGCCGTCGACCAACTCCAGCACACGGTCCATGCGTGCCGCCAGTGAAGCGTCATGTGTGACGACGACGAAAGCAGTGTTCATCTCCCGATTCAGTTCCAGCATCAATTCGTAGATCTGTTCAGCGGTGCGGTGGTCGAGGTTGCCAGTCGGCTCGTCTGCCAGCACCACCTTGGGGCGGTTGGCGAGCGCGCGTGCGATCGCGGTTCGTTGACGTTCTCCGCCCGACAGCTCGGCCGGCTTGTGTTCGATTCGTTTGCCCAGCCCAACCCGTTCCAGCAGTTGCCGGGCTTGGTCGCTGGCCTGTTCGACTGTTTGGCCGCCGATCAGTAAAGGCATGGCGACGTTCTCCAGCGCGGTGAATTCCGGTAGCAGGTGGTGGAACTGGTAGATGAACCCCAGGGTTCGGTTACGCAGCAGGCCGCGCCGGGCATCGGAAAGTGCGGACAGCTTTTCGCCACATATCTCGATTTCGCCGCTGGTTGGCAGGTCCAGGCCGCCAATCTGGTGCAGCAGGGTGCTCTTGCCACTGCCGGATGCGCCAATGATGCCGACCAGTTCACCGGCATGGATTTCCAGGTCGATGCCGCGCAGTACGTCGACATTCAGTTTGCCATCGACAAAAGAGCGGGTCAGGCCGGAGACCCGGATCACGATATCGTTGGCGTTGTCCGCGTTATTCATAGCGCAGTGCCTCCGCCGGTTGGGTGCGTGAAGCCTGCCAGGCGGGATAGATGGTCATCAGCATGGCTGCCAGGAAGGCAACAGCGCTGATCTTCGCGACATCCGCCCAACGCAGGTCGGAGGGCACATCGGTAATGTAGTACACATCGGCCGAGAGGAAATGCACATGGAAGATGTTCTCGATCATGTGCACGATCGAGGTGACATTCTCAGCCAGCAGGGTGCCGATCAACACCCCCGTGGCGGTGCCGATCAGCCCGATCAGGGTTCCCTGGACGATGAAAACCATCATCACTTGCTTCGGCGTCAGCCCCAGTGTTCGCAGAATGGCGATATCCGCGCGTTTGTCGTTGACCAGCATGACCAGCGTGGAGACGATGTTGAACGCTGCCACGATGACGATCAGTGACAGGATCACGAACATCACCATGCGCTCGGTCTTGATGGCCTTGAAAAAGTTCTGGTGTTGCTGGGTCCAGTCGGAGACCCAGTAGAGGGCGCCCAGGTTGTTGTTGATTTCACGTGCAATCTTTGGCGCATCGTAGATATTCTTCAGCTTGAGGCGCAAGTCGCTGACATTGTCACCCTTGCGAGTCAGTCGGGCAGCATCACCAAGGTGGATGAAAGCCGTGCCACGATCGTACTCGAACATGCCGACCGAGAAGATACCGGTCACGGTGAAACGGCGCAGTCTGGGCAGGAATCCTGCGGGCGTGACCTGTGCCTGCGGGGTGATGACGGTAACCTTCTGGCCCAGATGGACGCCGAGCATCTCGGCGAGTTCCTTGCCGAGCACTATGTGGTAACTGCCATCTTCCAGTGTGTCCATACTGCCGGCCACCATGTGATCACCAACGTCGGAGACCTCTTTTTCGTCCTCGGGGGAAACGCCATGAAAGATGGCGCCACTGACCTGTTCACCGAAATTGATCATGCCTTCGAAATCGATCTGTGGCGCGCTGCCGATGACGCGCGGGTCGGATTCCAGTTCTTTTTTGACCGATTGCCAGTTCGGCAGGACACCTTCCAGGCCCGATACCTGTGCATGTGAAGCCATGCCGAGAATCCGGTCTCGCAGTTCTTTCTCGAAGCCGTTCATGACGGAAAGTACAGTGATCAGTGCGGCGACGCCCAGCATGATGCCAGCGATGGAGATGACCGAAATGAAGGAGATGAAATGGGTGCGGCGCTTGGCGCGGGTATAACGCAACCCAATATAGAGCGGCAACGGCTTGAACATGCGGCGATTAAAGCACATCAATCCGTTAAAACAAACGTTTTAGCCCCAAATTGATTTTTATTTACACGTCTTTGTGCGATGCTTTCGGATTCGTGAAAACTCAAGCCTTATCCCTTTGATCGTGCGTCCTCGAAAACTGTTCTGGATCATGCTGCTGTTGCTGGCATCAACCCTGGTTGGCCCGGTTTCGCGAGCCGAGATCATTCGTATCGACGGTAGCGGCCTCGCCGGCAAAGTGGTCAAACCGGCGCATGCGCCACGAAGAGGCATGAGCAAGGCACGGGTCGTCAAGCAGTTTGGGCCCCCAAGCGAACGCACGGCGCCCGTGGGCAATCCACCCATCTCGAGCTGGAAGTATCCTGGTTTTCGGGTTTATTTCGAGCGCGATCGCGTGATCCATGCGGTAAAGGAATAGCCCGCATTTCTCACGGGGTCACGATTGCGACCGCCCAATGTGGCGCGCTGACTGGCGTTCGCTCGGTCGGCGGCTCGACAACCAAACTGGGATCGTTGTCCACGACCCACTCCACGGCCAGCGCTAGACTTTCGGGCCAACAATAACAACAAGAAACAGGGAAGTGACATCGTGAACAGATTTTGGGCCATTCTGGTACTGGCCTGTTGGATTCCCGTCAGCTTTGCCGCTCCTGCGGTTTCCGCAAGTGACAAGGACGCTTTCCGGCGGCAGTATATCGACACCGGCAGACCTGGCGCAGCGATTGCTTTCCTGCTGGCGGAATATCGCGAACATCATCATTATCCACAGGTTGCCGAGTTCGCGCGGTTGTTGCTCCGTAGTGGGGCATTGTCCGTTCGTGAGCGCGCCGAAACCCTGCAGTTGCTGGCTGTTTCCGAGCGCCGCCTGGGAAATTTCGGTCGCGAGCGACGGGCATGGATGCAGTTCTACAATCTCACGTTCTCATCCGATGCGCTGCTGAGAGTCATTCAGATCTACCATCAGGCGGGCGCTTTCAGCCAGGCGCTGGATATCGCCAACCGGGTTCGACTCGAAGCACTGTCGGTTGCCGGTAAAACCCAATGGTATCGGGAACTGGGCGCACTCTATCTCGATGCGGGTCAGCTGAATAATTCGTTGTTCGTTCGTCATTGGCTGGTGCAGCGGCAGTCGACTCCGCGAGATTGGCGTGACTATTCGCAAACGCTGCTGGCGTTGGGCCGGCTGGAAGAGGCCGATCAGGCCATCGATCGGGCATTGAAAGCCGATCCCGATGATCAGGGCAGTCTTTTACAAAAGGCACGTATTGCCGCCGCCGGTGGGTCATTGCTGCGGGCATGGCGAATACTGGACAAGGCGGGTATGCCGTTACCCGATGAGATACGGATCGCAGCGTTGCAAGCCGATGCGTTGAAGGGCGGGTTGGATGATGACTATCAACTGAAACGCTCGATCGACTCCTTGCTGCAACAGGACAGCCCGGAGGAGCCATTGAACCGTCATCTCGTGGATCTTGCGCGGTTGAGCCTGCAGTCGAAACTGAAACACCGTGAGAAAAAGCTCAAGATCGGATTCAGTAACCGTGTTTGTCACGATGACGACGGTTGTACCGGTTTGGCCGGGTTGGCCAGCCGTTACGCCGCGCCCGAGCAAGCGCAGCTATACGCGCGCTATCAGCAAAACCGGCGAGTGGCCTGGCAGGCTGCGCTCGATGCGGGACATCTGGCCAACAGTATCCGGACGGACAGTGATACATTGCGTGCCAGCCTGGGGCTGCAGATTACACCCGTGGACGCGAGTCATCTGACGATTGCCATCGCCCGCCAGTGGGGATTGGGAGATAACGCCCAGAACAACACCCGGCTTTCAGTGGCCGACACATTCACCCGGGGCGGCGTGCCGGTGCCACGACCGACGGAGGACAGATCCTGGCCGTATGTACATCTCAGAGGGGAAGCTGCAAAGCTTTTCGAGCAGGGCGAGGATGACTTTTTGTATCTCGAAGGCCGTTACGGGCGAACCATCCAGTTGAATGACAAGGCCGTATTGTCACCATTCCTGTTCGCCGACGAGCGCCGGCACCGCGCACGGGCGAAACCCGATACCCAACAACTCGAAACAGGCGTCGGGGTGATGCTGAGTCTCGACCAGTTTACCGACCCGTATTTGGGGCCACGTGGGCAGACGGAGCTGTCGTTCAAGGCAGGGCGGGATCTCTATGTCAAGGAAGGCGACGAAGCGTTCCGAACCCAGATGGGGCTGACATTCGAGTATCAATAGATCGCCTCAGTGCAGCCCGGGATTTCCACCGCCTCGCTTGAGCGGCCTCGCTACGCGATCCTGTGAGAAATCCGGGTTAGGTGGTCATCAGCATTCGCAGTCCAACGGCCAGCAGGAATAAAGCGAACACTTTCCTGATCTGCGGAACGGGTAGGGCGTGGGCCAGTTTGGCGCCCAGCGGCGCGGTCAATATGCTGGTCAGTACGACGCCGGATACTGCAGACAGATCGACATAGCCGCTCCAGCTTTGTGTCTCGGTCGCGCCAGTGACGATGAAGCCTATCGTCGCGGCCAGCGCGATCGGCAGGCCGCAGGCGGCGGATGTGGCGATTGCATGGCGCAGGTCGCGACCTTTCCAGCTGAGATAGGGCACCGTCATGCTGCCGCCCCCAATGCCGGTCAGGGCAGATATCAGGCCGATGATGCCACCGGCGAGCAGTCCGGCTTCGCCCTGCGAGCGTCCACTCATCTGTTTGCCTGTGAGCATGCTTGCGGCGATGCTCATGAGGAACAACGCAAATCCAGTCTGTAACACCGTGGTCGGTAAACGGTGGGCCAGCAAACTGCCTGTCAGCGCGCCCAATGTCAGGCCGGGCGCAAAACGGCTGACATCCCGCCACAGAATGGCATGGTGGCGTTGGTGGGCGAGGATGGAGGCGATGGAGGTGGCCACGATGGTGGCCAGGGAAGTGCCTAATGCGAGATGCATCAAATGATCCGGTGCGACACCTCGCTGGGAAAAGATGGCCACCAGCGCCGGCACGACGATCAATCCGCCGCCGACGCCCAGCAGGCCCGCGGTGAGCCCGGTCAGGGCGCCGGTCAGCAGATAGAGTATCGAAACGCCGGTCAGCATCGGCGTCTGGTCAGTCGCGCAGAATGACCTTGTCTAGCCGGTTTTTCACATAGGCGTAATACAGCACCGGGATCACCACCAGTGTCAGCAGGGTAGACACGAAGATGCCGAAGATCAGTGAGATCGCCAGCCCGCTGAAGATCGGATCATCGAGAATGAAGGTGGAACCGACCATTGCGGCGACACCGGTCAGGATGATCGGTTTGGCGCGAACGGCGCCGGCCTGAATGACGGCCTGCTCGAGTGAAACGCCTTCTCGTACCTGTTCATTGACGAAATCCACCAGCAGGATCGAGTTGCGCACGATGATGCCCGCCAGTGCGATCATGCCAATCATCGATGTGGCAGTGAACTTGGCGCCCAGCAGGGCATGCCCCGGCATCACGCCGATGATGGTCAGCGGAATCGGCGCCATGATGATCAGCGGTACCATGTATGAGCGGAACTGCCCAACCACCAGCAGGTAGATCAGGATCATGCCCACGCCGTAGGCGATGCCCATGTCACGGAAGGTTTCGTAGGTGACCTGCCACTCGCCATCCCATTTGATGCTGTACGAATAGGGATCATCCGGCGGGCTGAAAAAGAACTGATCGACGGCGGTGACGCGCTCGATTGGGTTGTCCCACAATTCGTTGGCGATTTCGAACATGCCATACAGTGGACTGTCGAGCTTGCCGGCCATATCGGCCATGACATAGGTCACCGGCAACAGATCCTTGTGGTGTATGGCGTGTTCGCGCACACTTTTCTCCACCGTGATGATCTCCGACAATGGCACCATCTTGCCGGTCAGGCTGCGTAGTTGCAGGTCGAGCACCGAATCGATGTCAGCCTTGTCGGCGGTGGAGAACTCCAGCCGCACGGGCACGGCATATTTGATGTTCTTGCCGTGGATGTGGGTCACATCCTCGCCGCCCAGCACGCTGTGAACCGCCGTCGCCACCGCCTGTTGCAGAATCCCCAGCTGGGCTGCCTTTTCGCGATCGACATGCAACACATAGCGCGGCGCGGGATATTCGACGCTGTCGTCGATACTGATGATGTCTGGCGTATTTTCCATGACCTTGCGCAGTTCATGGGCAACGCTGATCTGGCCGTCGTAGTCGAGCCCGTAGATTTCGGCGACGATCGGTGACAGTACCGGCGGGCCCGGCGGGACTTCGACAACCTTGATATTGGCGTTGTACTTTTGCGCGATTTCGTGGATCGGTTGCTGGATCGACTGCGCGATCTCGTGGCTCTTGCGTTCACGATGATGCTTGTCGATCAAGTTGACTTGGACATCACCGAGATTGGGTGCCTTGCGCAAGTAATACTGTCGCACCAGGCCATTGAAGTTGATGGGTGCCGCGGTCCCAGCATAGACCTCGAGATCGGTCACTTCCTCGACCGTGGCCAGATATTGGGCCACATCATCCAATACCCGCTTGGTCTGTTCCAGCGTCGTGCCTTCCGGCATATCGACCACCACCTGGAATTCCGACTTATTGTCGAAAGGCAGCATTTTCATCACCACAACCTTGAAGCCCACCAGACTCACCGACAGCAGAATCAGCACCGCAAGGACGGCATAGAGTCCGAAGCGTCGGCTGCGTCTGGCCAGCAGCGGACCCATCACCTTGTTGAACAGATTGATCAGCCAGGCCGGTACGCCCTGGCCGCCATGCCCTTCGAACTTGACGTTCTTCAGCATCTTGTACGTCAGCCATGGGGTGACGACATAAGCGACACCCAACGATATCAGCATGCCGAGGCTGGCGTTGATCGGGATCGGGCTCATATACGGCCCCATCAGTCCTGTGACGAAGGCCATCGGCAGCAGCGCCGCGATGACAGTGAATGTTGCCAGAATCGTCGGGCCGCCCACCTCATCGACCGCATCCGGAATGGCCTCGAGCAGCCGCTTGCCACCCATGATCATATGCCGATGAATGTTTTCCACCACCACGATGGCGTCATCCACAAGGATGCCGATCGAGAAAATCAGCGCAAACAGCGATACCCGGTTGAGCGTGAAGCCCCAGGCCCACGAAGCGAAAAGGGTCATCATCAGCGTAATGATGATCGCCGAGCCGACGATCAGCGACTCGCGCCAACCCATGGTCAGCATCACCAGAATGACCACCGAAGCGGTGGCGAACAGCAGCTTGTGGATCAGCTTTTCCGCCTTGGCATCCGCCGTGGCGCCATAGTCTCGGGTGATTTCGAATTGCACATCGTCCGGAATATAGATGCCTTTGAGCTGTTGCAGCCGCTTGTTGACCGCTTTGGCGATATCGACGGCGTTCTCGCCCGGCTTTTTTGCCACCACCAGGGTGACCGCGGGCGTATCGTCCACCACTCCCGGCTTGGTGAACGAGACATACTGACGAGGTTCCGAAGGTCCGGCTGTCACCGTGGCGACATCTCTCAGGTAGATGGGTTTGCCGTGCAGAACACCGACCACCAGATCCTCGATCTGGTCCGGGGAACTGAGAAAGACGCCAGCCTGAACCTGAATCTCCTGATCGTCCCGAATGATGGAAACTGCATCGCGGGAAGTATTGGCAGCTTGCAGCGACAGGCGCAGATCTTCCAGCGAGATGCCGTATCCTGCCATTTTCTGCGGATCGAGCTTGACCGAGACGATATTGGGTGCACCACCGATGGTGTAGATGTTCCGCGTGCCAGGCACCCGTTTGAGTTCCGATTCGATCGCATGCGCCACCTGCAACAATTCGTAGCCTCCCATGTCGGGGTTTTTCGACCACAATGTGACACCGACGATCGGAACATCATCGATCCCCTTGGGTTTGATCAAAGGCTGCATGACGCCCAGGTTCGGCGGCAACCAGTCCTGGTTGGAGGCGATCTTGTTATACAGCCGCACCAGCGCATCGGTACGATTCTCACCGACCTTGTACTGAACCGTCAGAATCGCCATGCCGGGATAAGAGGATGAATAGACGTGCTTGAGCCCGACGATTTCGGACAGCACCTGCTCTGCCGGCCCCGCGACCAGGTTTTCCACCTCTTGTGCGCTGGCGCCTGGAAACGGGATGAAGACGTTGGCGAAGGTAACGTTGATCTGCGGTTCCTCCTCGCGCGGCGTGACCGCAATCGCGAACAAACCCAGCAGCAGCCCCACCAGCGCCAACAGCGGCGTGATCTCGCTGTTCTGGAACCGTTTCGCAATGCGGCCGGAAATGCCCATTTTTTCACTCATGGCTCTCTACCTCTTGCTGCCGGCCCTGGCGCTTGCGATAAATCCCGGCCGCGATCGGATCGAGTGCAATGGTCTCGCCCGCCTCGAGTCCGGCCAGCACAACGACCGTGTCTTCCCCTGCATGCCGACCGAGTCGAACGTAACGGAAATGTGGCATGCCCTGCTGGTCGATGACGTAAACCCCCGACACCTCACCGCGATAGGCGACCGCTTTTTCCGGCACCACGAGCTGTTTCTGTTTACCGGTCGTGAATGCCACCTTGACGAACATGCCTGGCAGCAATCCCTTGACCTTTTCCGCCAGATTGACGCGCACCTTGAACGTGTTGGAGCCCGGATCGGCATACGGGAAAAAAGTCAGATTGGTGACCGGGACGCTCCCCATCTTGCCATCGATCAAGCGGGCTTTCTTGTATTGTCGAACCTTGTTGATCAGTGACTGAGGTACGTTGACGGAGATACGCAATTTGTCGAGCGAAATCCCCGTCATCAGTTTTTGACCGACATTGACGAACTCCCCGGGTTGAATGTGACGCGCCGTCACAATGCCTGAATATGGCGCCCGTACCTGGGTATCACCGAGCTGTTCGCCCGCCTTGGCCAACTGTGCCTTGGCGGCCGCCAGTCTGGCACGTGCCGAATCCAACTCCGCGCGGGCAGCGTCGAGTTTGGATTTGGCCACCAGCTTGCGTTCGTAAACACGCTTGATCCGCGCATATTCCTTCGATGCTTGCTTCAGTCGGGCCTTTGCTTCCGCCAGTTGCGCCCTGGCCTGCTTGGCGCTGGCGGATTGTTTTTTCGCCTTGAGCTTGACGATGACCTGGCCTTTTTCGACATAGTCGTCGACATCGTAGTACACCGCCTCGACCTGACCGGACGTCTGGGCCGACACGGTCGTCTTGTTGACCGCTTCGACGATGCCGTCGAGCATGCGTTCCTGCGCAACGACTTGTTCGGTGACTGTCGTGGTCGGAAAGGGCAGGGTTTCTTCCGCCTGTACCGCCAGCGGCAGCAATAGTGTGAGCAATAGGGTTTTCATGGTTGATTCCTGTCCGTTGTACCGATATGCGTGGAGCATAGCAGATGTATATTAGAAAACGCTAATATATATGCGCTGACTGTGCGCTTTTTCAAGTTCTTTCGGAAACCGGTTGGCGATGGGCGGCTGGATGGGCTGGTAGACGAGTGATGCAGCCCCGCTAGTGTGGCGGCGAAAAATCGGGTGCTATCACACACATAGACATATCCATTTGCTAGACTTACCCCGTTGATTGAGGACAGATACAGCCACTCATGCCTTTTCCGACTGAAGCCTGCTTGCGACGTTTCGGTATCTCCATTGCCATGCTGACCTTGTCAGCTTCAGGCATTGTATCAGCCGCACCTTACAAGTGGGTGGACAAATCCGGCCAAGTGCACTATTCACAAGTCCCGCCAGTGGGTGCGCCGGCTGTTGAGGTGAATGTGGCCGTCAGCCATCCGGCGCCACCACCGGTACCGCCGTCTTCCGAGCAGGAAGACGAGCCAGAAGAGGAGCAGGGTCCCGCGCTGGACAAGCTGGAACAGGCACAGCTCGAACGAATGGCGAGAATCCGTAAGGAAAATTGCCTGACTTCGAAAAACAATCTGATGATCCTGGAAAACAACAGCCACGTTCGCGAGAAGGTCGATGGCGAGTACAGGGTCATTTCCCAGGAGGAGCGGGAAAAAAGGATTGCCCGCCTCCGCAAGCAACTCAAGGAGCTTTGTCAGTAGACCATGCCTTTGCTAAGCATAGAAACCAACGTCAGTTTCGACGAAGAAGACAATGCTGCGCCCGGCGTGCTCGCGTCTTTGTCTCAAGCAGTAGCGGCCATGCTGGGCAAACCCGAACAGTACGTCATGGTGAATCTGAAAACCGGACAGGATTTGTTCTTCGCCGGTTCGGGCGCGCCTGCTGCCTATGTGCAGTTGAAGAGTCTCGGTTTGCCGGAGGACAAAACGGCGGACTATTCGCGTACCTTGTGTGAGTTGATCAACCGTGAACTTGGCGTTCCGGCGGAGAGAACCTATATCGAGTTCAGCGGCCCGCCCCGTCATATGTGGGGCTGGAACAACACCACGTTCTGAGCGGGCTTTAGCCCGGATTTCTCACAGGGTCGTCACGTCGTTTTCGCTTTTTTGCCCGTGGCTGGAAAACGCCAGCCCGATCCCTTGTTGTTCGTCTGCTGTATTGGCCGGTTTGTCCGAGCCGAACCGCACCTGGTATCACAGTTCACCCTTACCTGTCGTTTCCGACAGTTGTTCCGTGTTTGTGCGTCCGATAGAGTTTTTTCAATCCCGCCTCCAGAAATCCTCGGATGCCATCGTTTGCCAGCCTCGTTTCGAGCACCGG
>CAZTJP010000051.1:0-11756 GCA_964613895.1 uncultured Thiotrichales bacterium
CTGTCGCTCCATCGCCAAAATCCCAGGTATAGGTCAACGTGCCATCGCCACTGGAGTTGCCGGCATCGAACGCTACCAGCAAGGGGGCATCCCCCGTCAACGGCGATGCGGTGAAACTGGCCTGCGGCGTTGTATCCGGGGGTGTGACCGTGACTGTCTGCTGGACCGGAGCCGAGACTCCCCCATCCCGTGATCTAACTTTCAAGGTAACAGTGTAGTCCCCCTCATTCGTCAAAGCCAAAGAACCAGTCAATGTGGTCTGTGGGTTTGTCGAGTTCAATGTCAGTGTCGTGCCTGGCCCGATGATTTGCCATTCATACTGTGTTATTGCCGTGCCATCAGGGTCCGACGAGGCGCTGCCATCCAACGTGACATCAAGCGGCGCTGGCCCGCTTTGAGGTGAAACCGTAAAACTTGCCACCGGAGGAGCTGCCCATGCGATTCCAGTACAGAAAAACAGCACTGCAAGCCATAGAAACCTGCTCAATGTTGCGCCTGACCTGATGTTCATTGTGATAATCCGCCCAAAATTCTGGAGATACAGAGCAGCCTCCCTGAAGCCAGCTCTGCCCGAATTCTAAGCGCTCTTCGTATCCAGGCGCTCGAGAGAGTTCACAGTTTGATGGATCTGGGCGGAGAAAACTGCCGGTTTCGGTATGCCGGGCGGAAAATTCATGCCTTTTTCTGAGCAATGAGCAACCGCGTCAGGGCAAATCCTTCTTCTCCAGCAAGAAGACACCGTGCCCGCCTCGCTCGAAATCGAGCCAGAGAAACGGGGTTTGGGGATAAGCCTCGCACAACGCCTGCGCGCTGTTGCCAACTTCGACGACCAGTACGCCATCGTCGGCCAAATAATCGGCCGCGCCGGCAAGGATTTGCCGAACGATATCCAGACCGTCGTCACCGGCTGCCAGCGCCAGTGCCGGCTCGGCGCGATATTCATCAGGCAAGGCAGCCATATCCCGTGCATCGACATAGGGCGGGTTGGAGACGATCAGGTCATAAGTAGCCGCTGGAATCGCGCTGAATACATCGGATTCGATCACGGTGACGCGGTCCCCGACCCCGTGCCGTCCGATATTGCGCCGCGCCACATCGAGCGCAGCCGGAGAGATATCACTCATATCGACCTGCGCTTCGGGAAATACGACCGCGCAGGCGATGCCGATACAACCGCTGCCGCAACACAGATCGAGAATCCGCGCCGGCGCATTCGCCAGCCACGGCGAAAAACGGGCTTCGATCAGCTCCGCGATCGGGGAACGCGGTGTCAGCACCGATTCATCGACATGAAAAGGCAACCCACAAAACCAGGCCTCACCCGTCAGATATGCTGCTGGCTGCCGGGTCTCGATACGTTGCCGCAATAGTGCCACCACCCGCTCACGTTCCTCTCGCGTCAACCTGCAATCGCGATAGGCATCCGCCAGATCCAGCGGTAAATCCAGGGCATGCAAAACCAGCCACGCCGCTTCATCGAGCGCATTATCGGTACCATGGCCAAAATACAGACCCGCCTCCCCAAAACGGCTGGCGCCCCAGCGGATCAGATCACGCAGAGTCCGCAGCTCATCGACTGCCTGCCGATCCGTCATCATTTGCCCTGCCTGTGAGTCATGCCATAATCAGCCGCCAGTACCAAGCCCCAATTCTGCCCCATCGAACCTGCGGATGAAACAATCGACGACCCACACCACTGTCAGCGTGCCGACGCCCCTGAATATGAGATAACCGCCGCGTGCCCAAAATACTCGAAAAAACCGTTACCGGGTTGTTCTACGTACTGCCGCATCACCTGATCTCACGCCTGGTACTGCGACTCAGCCATTCCAGAAACCGCTGGTTGAGCCAGTTCCTCATTCACAACTACGCCCGATGGTTCAAACTGGACATGAGTGAAGCGCGGGAACCGTCGCTGGCAAACTACCCTTCGCTCAACGCCCTGTTCACGCGCGCGCTGCGGCCTGACGCCCGTCCGTTGGCGCAACCCGACACCACCCTGGTCTCTCCCGCCGACGGCGTCCTCAGCGAATACGGCCAGATCGAAGGCGAACGACTGCTCCAGGCCAAAGGCTACCACTACAGCCTGACCAAACTTTTTGCCGACTTTCACGACCTGGCGGAACCGTTCACTGATGGTCAGTACGCCACCATCTACCTCTCGCCACGTGACTACCACCGGCTTCACATGCCTCTGCGCGGCAAGCTCACCGATCAGATCTACATTCCCGGCCGACTGTTCAGCGTCTCCCCCATGACCACCCGCAACATCCCGGAAATCTTCACCCGCAACGAACGGCTGGTGTGCCTGTTCGACAGCGACATCGGCCGCCTCGCACTGGTCATGGTCGGCGCCATCAACGTTTCTGCCATGGAAACCGTCTGGGCCGGCCCTGTCACCCCCACGCACGAGAAACAACCTCGCCACACCCGCTACGATGGCAACATGCAACTGGAGCGTGGCGCTGAGATGGGTCGATTCAACATGGGATCGACCATCATCGTACTGACAGAAAAAAACCGACTCGAATGGCTCGACAGCCTGCAGCCGGGCCTACCCATCCGACTCGGCAACGCGCTCGCACACCCGATCCAATAGTCCATCCCGGATAACAAAAAGGCCCGCGGGCCTTACCCCCATCAACCGAGGGATTCAGACTCGCGGGCCTTTTCTAGGCCCGGACTTCTCACCGAATCACGACTGCGGCCGCCCAATGCAGCGCACTGAGCGGCCTCGCTACGTGACCCGGTGAGAAACCCAGGCCAGCAGAAAAATCGCCTATTTCGCTTCAGCCGTCACCTTCGCTTGAGGCGCAGCAGGTTGCTGAACCTGAGCGACCGGGGCAACCGGAGCGGGCATCGGCGGCATCGGGTAAGGCGCGTAGCCATAGGCAGGCGAATTGTAACCATTGCCATAACCGTTACCGTAGCCATTGCCATAGCCGTAACCATTCCCGTAACCGTTACCATAGCCATTGCCGTAACCATAGCCGTCGCCATAACCGTTACCGTAGGCATTACCATAGCCATTCCCGTAACCGTTACCATAGGCGTGGCCATTGCCGCGACCACGACCACGGCCCTTGCCCTTGAAACTCATCTTGAAATCGACGTCAGCGTCAACGTCACCATCGACATCGCCATTACCGTTACCAGCCGCGTTGCCATTGCCGGCACCGTAACCGTTACCATAGCCATTGCCGTAACCATTACCATAACCGTTGCCATAGCCACGACCATTACCATAGCCATTGGAATAACCGTTGGAATAACCATTTCCATTGCCGAAAAAGTCATCCATCATGCTCCAGGGCGTCCAGTCGGCCTGAGCGGCAGAAGCGGAAACCGCGATAGCGGCAGCAATTGCAATCTTCGAAAATTTCATCATCTTGTACCCGTTGGTGGTTTGAAGGTTGCCTGAACACAAACGTTCAGGGATCGATTTCAGAGTTGCGTCGAGTCAACAAAAATGCAGCAAGCAGTTGGGCTCTCGGCTAACGTGAGAAATATAATATTAGAATATTGTAATATTGTCAAGATCAAAAACAAACGATGTCTGCTCCCTCTAAATCATAGATAACTTCATGATTTAACGGCTGAATTACTCAAAACACACTCCCAGCGATCCTTCAAGCCGAATATTTTTCTGATGAACGGTTGCATCAACCCCGTACTCAATGAACGACAACCACTTGAAGGAAAATTTCCCCTACGGGGACGCGGGCTCAAAAAGAACCACCAAACGCCAGGAACCGATCGAGCCCCCACTCGCCACATTGCAGCAGATGACACGACGCCAGTGTTCAAGCCATCCGGCGACTGCTAAAATGGTCAGCAATCGAGCAACCCGAACGAATGATGAAAAAATACGGCATCCGCATTACGCTGCCCGAAAACAGCACCCTGCTGAAAAGCCATCTGCTGGGTGAAAACTGGGAGTACTTCCGCTGGTACAATACCCCGGAAGAACGTGACGCCGCCTTCGAAGACATGCAGCGCCAACCCGGCAACTATCGCAAAGGCGACACAATCCAGCAGATCCTCAACAAAGTGGAACGCACATGATGGAAATCCAGGTAGAAAACATCAAATGTGGCGGCTGCGCCAACAGCATCCGCAGCGGACTGGAAAAACTCCCCGGCGTCAGCAACGTCGAAATCGACATCGAAAACGGCATCGTCCGACTGACCGCCGATGACAACCAACGTGACGAAATCGTCGCCAAACTCACCAGCATGGGCTACCCCGAAACCGGCAGCGTCGAAGGCCTCAAAGCCGCAAAAGCCAAGGCTACCTCCTTCGTCAGCTGCGCCGTCGGGCGGATGAGCAAATAGCGCCACCCCCTTGCCCGACGCCCCCAAACTCCCGCAACTGCTCCGCTCGCTGATCGAAACCCCCTCGATCAGCAGCACCCAACCGGAACTCGACACCAGCAACCGCCCCGTCATCGACCAACTGGCCACATGGCTCGAAGACCTCGGCTTCCGGATCCGCATCCGGCCCGCCCACGAAACAGACGAAAAGGTCAACCTCATCGCCACCCTCGGGCAAGGTTCCGGCGGCCTGATCCTTGCCGGCCACACCGACACCGTCCCATTCGACCAAAACCGCTGGCGGCACGACCCGTTCAGACTGACCGAAGCCGACGACCGCTACTATGGCCTCGGCATCGCCGACATGAAAAGTTTCTTCGCCCTGGCTATCGAAGCCCTGCGAACCTTCGACCCGAACGACTTTCGCCAACCCCTCATCCTGCTCGCCACCGCCGACGAAGAAACCACCATGGCCGGCGCCCAGGCACTATCGGCCACCGATCTGCAACAAGCCCGCCATGCCGTCATCGGCGAACCCACCGGCCTGCGCCCCGTCAACCAGCACAAGGGCACCATGATGGAATCCATCACCCTGATCGGGCAATCCGGCCACTCCAGCGACCCCGCTTACGGCAACAGCGCGCTCGAAGGCATGCACACCCTGATATCCCGGCTACTGGCGTTCCGCGACACCCTGCAGCGACAACACCACAACCCGGCTTTCCAGGTCGCCTACCCGACCCTGAATCTCGGCCACATCCACGGCGGCGACAACCCCAACCGGATCTGTGGCGAATGCGAACTGCAACTCGACCTGCGCCCGCTGCCCGGCATGGCGCTCGACAGCTTGCGCGACCAACTGCAGCAGATCACCGCAACAACCGCTGCCGAACTGGGCCTCGACTACCGGTTCACCTCACTATTCAATGGCGTGGAAGCCTTATACACCCCCGCCACCGCCCCCATCGTCCGGGCGGCCGAACAACTGACCGGTGCATCCACCGAAACCGTCGCCTTCGCCACCGAAGGGCCATTTCTCAGCAAAATGGGCATCGATACCCTGATTCTCGGCCCCGGCGACATCGCGCAAGCCCACCAACCAAACGAATATCTCGAGCTGGCGCGTATCGAACCGATGGTGACCCTCCTGCGCCGGCTGATCGCCAGATTCTGCATCGAGCCCGCCAAACCACTGACCAAAGCCTGATGTATACTCCCATCCCGAAACCAGCTATTTGCTGTTGTTCCCGGCTGGGTCTAACGTAACCAATCCAACGTCTGGAGACAGCTATCCCGCATGGCCGAATTCGCGCTCATCCTCGTCAGCACCATTCTGGTGAACAACTTCGTTCTGGTGAAATTCCTTGGACTCTGCCCGTTCATGGGCGTCTCCCGCAAGCTGGAGACCGCCATCGGCATGGGCCTGGCCACCACCTTCGTCCTGACACTGTCCTCGCTGTCCAGCTACCTGGTCAATACCTGGCTACTGACGCCATTGCATATCGAATATCTGCGAACCATCAGCTTCATCCTGGTCATCGCTGCCATCGTCGGATTCACCGAAATGGTGGTGCACAAAACCAGCCCGATGCTCTACAAGGTCCTGGGCATCTATCTGCCGCTGATCACCACCAACTGCGCGGTACTCGGTGTCGCGCTGCTCAACGTGCAGGAAAACAACAGCTTTCTGGCTTCCGGGCTGTACGGCTTTGGTGCCTCGCTGGGGTTCACCCTGGTACTGGTCCTGTTTGCCGCCGTGCGTGAACGCATCACCCAGGCGGATGTCCCGCAACCCTTCAAAGGCAACGCCATCGCCCTGATCACCGCCGGTTTCATGTCGCTGGCGTTCATGGGATTCGCCGGCCTGGTGCGCGGCTGACCGCCTCCATGCTTGCTTCGATCCTCGCCATTGGTATTCTGTCGGCCTTCTTCGGGCTGGTACTGGGCTATGCCGCCATCCGTTTCAAGGTCGAAGGCGATCCCATCGTCGACCAGATCGACTCGGTGCTACCCCAAACCCAGTGCGGCCAGTGTGGATTTCCGGGATGCCGTCCATACGCCGAAGCGATCGCCGCCGGTGAAGCCGATATCAACCGTTGCCCGCCCGGTGGCGAGACCGTGATCAACAATCTCGCCGACCTGCTTGGGGTAGACCCCAAACCCCTCGACGAGGAACGCGGTGAACACAAGGAACAACCGGAGGTCGCACGAATCATCGAGGACTACTGCATCGGCTGCACCAAATGCATCCAGGCCTGCCCGGTCGACGCCATCATCGGCGCCGCCAAGCAAATGCACGTGGTCATCGCGGATGAATGTACCGGCTGCGAACTTTGTATCCCGGTCTGCCCGGTGGACTGCATCGTCATGGAACCCGTGAAAACCACCATCGACAACTGGATCTGGCCACTGCCGGAAATCACTGCCAAAGCGCAACAACCGACGCCGGCCGAGGTGATCGACGAATGAGGCTGAGCAGTTTTCATGGCGGCCTGGAACTCCCCAGCCACAAAGCGATCTCGACTCGCACGCCGATTGCGACACTGCCACCGCCACAGCGCGTGGTGCTGCCGCTACGCCAGCATATCGGCCACCCCGCCGAGGTACTGGTCGAAGTCGGCCAGCAAGTCCGCAAGGGCGACAAAGTCGCTGCCGCCGAAGGCTACGTCAGCGCCCCGTTGCATGCCAGCATCTCGGGCACCGTCACCGCCATCGAAGAACGTGACGTTCCTCACCCATCCGGCTTACAGGCACTGTGTATCGAGATCGAATCCGATGGCCGGGATGAGTGGACGGACGCCTTGCCCGAACCCACGCCCGATTACCAGCAGTTACCCGCCGTCGAACTACGCAACCGACTACGTGAAGCCGGCATCGTCGGGCTCGGAGGTGCGGCATTTCCCACCGCGGTCAAACTCAACCCGGGTGACCAGCATCCCATTCATACCGTCATCATCAACGGCGCCGAATGCGAACCGTACATTTCCTGCGATGACATGCTGATGCGCGAACAGGCGCGCGAAATCCTCTCCGGCGTACAGATCATTCAGCATATCCTCAAGCCGACCCGGGTACTGATCGGCATCGAAGACAACAAGCCGGAGGCGATTGCAGCGATGCAACAAGCTCTGGCCTCGCTGGACAACAGTGGTATCGAAATCATCGCCGTACCATCCCGCTACCCAACCGGTGGCGAGAAACAGCTGATCAAGGTGCTCACTGGACAAGAAGTACCTGGCCACGGCCTGCCGGCCGACATCGGCATCACCTGCCACAATGTGGGTACGGTCCATGCTGTTCACGAGGCCATCATCAACGGCCGGCCCCTGATCGAAAGAGTGATCACAGTCACTGGACAGGGCATCGAACACGCCCGCAACCTGCGGGCGAGAATCGGTACACTTTTTTCCGACCTGACCGATTACTGTGGCGGCTACACAGCCGATGCCAGCTACCTGCTGATGGGCGGGCCAATGATGGGCATCTCGCTGCGCCACGACCAACTGCCAGTCATCAAGGCGACCAATTGCCTGCTGGTCGCTTCCGATGCCGAAATCCGGCATAGCGGCGAGGCGGCGCCTTGCATTCGCTGCGGCGCCTGCGTCGATGCCTGTCCGGTCAATCTGCTGCCGCAGCAGTTGTACTGGTATGCACGCGCCAACGATCACGACCGGATTCAGGCATTCGACCTGTTCGATTGCATCGAATGCGGTTGCTGCGCCCATGTCTGCCCCAGCCATATCCCGCTGGTGCAATACTATCGGCATGCGAAGACCGAAATCTGGCAACTGGAAGCGCAACGCCAGAAAGCCGACCGCGCCCGCCGTCGACATGAGTTCAGACAAGCGCGACTGGAAAGGGAAAAACGGGAAAAAGCCGAACGCCTGGCCCGCAAACGGGCTGCGCTGAAGCGCGAAACCCGCTCGGACAGCAGCAAGCAACAGGCCATTCAGGCAGCTTTGGAACGCGCCCAGGCGCGCAAGAAACAACTGGCGGCCGAAGCCGCCGCGCGCCAATCCGAGGCCAGCGATGACGAGGCGCCACGCTGATGGAATTCAAAACACTCGCCAGCTCGCCCTATCTGGAACCCACCGGCCAGGTTTCGCGCGTCATGCAGCAGGTTTTGCTGGCGCTGGTGCCCGGCACGCTGGCAGCCATCTGGTATTTCGGTTGGGGCGTGCTGGTCAATCTGGTGCTGTCGATCCTCTTTTGCGTGGCGTTCGAAGCGCTGACGCTGAAATTGCGCGGCCGCCATCCCGCCACCGGCTTGCGCGATTACAGCGCTGTGGTCACCGCCTGGCTGCTGGCGCTGACCCTGCCGCAGCTATCGCCCTGGTGGATCGTACTGATCGGCGCCTTTTTCGCCATCGTGCTCGCCAAGCAGCTCTATGGTGGGCTGGGCTATAACCCCTTCAATCCAGCCATGGCCGCCTATGTGGTGCTGCTGATCTCCTTTCCGACCTACATGACCCATTGGGTCGCACCCAGCCCTATCGCCGATGCGACGCTCGGACTGTGGGAAACCCTGAAGGTCATACTCGGCAGCCAGATGAGTCATCACGAACTGTTCGACAGTCTCACTGCCGCCACGCCACTCGACAGCATCCGCACCGGCCTGACCCAGCACAAAACCATCGACGAGATTCGCACCGCGCCAGTGTTCGGCGACATGGGCGGCCTGGGCTGGGAATGGATGGCCAACTGGTATGCGATCGGCGGCTTCTGGCTGATCTACAAACGCATCATTCCCTGGCAGATTCCGTTGACCCTGATTCTGGCGCTGGGCGTGCCCGCTGGCGTGTTCTATCTGTCCAACCCCGACCACTACGCCTCGCCGGTGTTCCACATTTTCAGTGGCGGCGTCATGCTGGGCGCGTTCTTCATCGCCACCGATCCCGTTTCCGGCAGCACCACCCCGGCAGGCCGGATTCTGTTTGCTGCCGGCGTCGGCCTGCTGACCTTCATCATCCGCACCTGGGGCGGCTACCCGGATGCCATTGCTTTCTCGGTGTTGCTGATGAATATGGCGACACCGCTGATCGATCATTACACCAAACCGCGCACCTTCGGTCATCAACGGGGCGAATGAGCATGGCTTTCAAGCTCGACAAGAATATCTGGATGTCGGCGCTGGCGCTGGGGTTGTTCGGTGTCGCCGGTGCGGCCATCGTCGCCACCACAGACTGGCTCACCCATGACCGCATCATCGCCGAGCAGAAAGCCGCTCGCCTGAAAAACATCAACGAAATCCTGCCGCGTGACCGTTATGACAATGATCTGCTGAAAGACCAGCTCAGGGTAACCGACGGCCTGTTCTCCCCGGAACAACCCGCCATCGTCTTTCGGGCCCGCAAACAGGGCAAGCCGGTGGCCGCCATTTTCCAGACCACCGCGCCCAACGGCTATTCCGGCCCGATCACGCTGCTGGTGGGCATTCTGGCCAACGGAACCATCAGCGGCGTGCGCGTCATCGAACACAACGAAACCCCGGGGCTGGGCGACCAGATCGAGCGCCGCAAGAGTCCCTGGGTACTCGAATTCAACGGCAAATCACTCGGCGATCCACCGGCAGAGCGCTGGGCCGTCAAACGTGATGGCGGGGTGTTCGACCAGTTCACCGGCGCCACCATCTCTCCGAGAGCGGTTACTCAGGCAGTGAAGAAAAGCCTGCTATACTTTCGCGACCATCGCGACGAAATTTTTGCAGCCGGCCAGCCCGCCAGGGAGCAAGCCGCCAATTCGCCATGAGCTATCGGGAAATCCTCAAGAACGGTCTCTGGGACAACAACTCCGGTCTGGTTCAACTGCTCGGCCTGTGCCCGTTGCTGGCGGTGACATCGACCACCATCAATGGTTTCGGGCTGGGCTTCGCCACGCTGGCGACCCTGGTGCTGAGCAATACCATCATCTCGCTGATCCGCAATTTCATTCGCCAGGAAGTGCGTGTGCCGGTATTCGTGCTCGTCATCGCCTCGGTGGTCACCGCCATCGACCTGCTGCTCAATGCCTATTTTCATGAACTGCACGGTATTCTCGGCATTTTCATCCCGCTGATCGTCACCAATTGCGTGATCATCGCGCGTGCCGAATCGTTCGCCGCGAAAAATGCCGTGCCATTGGCCGCCACCGATGGCTTCGCCATGGGCGCCGGCTTCATGAGCGTACTGGTCGTACTCGGCAGTCTGCGCGAACTGATCGGCCAGGGCACCCTGTTTTCCCAGGCCAACCTCATCTTTGGCCACATTGCCGATCACTGGCAAATCACCGTCTTTCCCGACTACCCCGGATTCCTGGTCGCCGTACTGCCACCCGGCGCTTTCTTCGGCCTCGGCCTGCTGATTGCGGTGAAAAACCTCATCGACGCCAGAAATGAACAACGCGCCGCCCGGCACGCACCGGCAACGGGCAAGCAGCCAGTCGTAACCGAAACGGCATGAACCGAGCCAAGCGCCGCGAAATCTTCGAACGCCTGCGGGCCAACAACCCCCACCCGACCACCGAACTTCACTACCGCAATCCGTTCGAACTGCTGATCGCTGTCATCCTCTCGGCGCAAGCCACCGACAAAAGCGTCAACAAGGCCACAGGCCCGCTGTTCGAGCGATACAACACCCCACAAGCACTGTTGGCACTGGGTGAAGACGGCCTCAAGGCATACATCAAAACCATCGGGCTGTATAACAGCAAGGCGAAAAACATCATCGCCACCTGCCAGCAACTGATCGAGCGGCACGACGGCCAGGTGCCGCACGACCGTAACGCGCTACAGGCCCTGCCCGGCGTGGGCCGCAAAACCGCCAACGTGGTGCTCAACACCGCCTTCGGCGAACCCACCATGGCCGTCGATACCCACATCTTCCGGGTTGCCAACCGCACCGGACTGGCACCGGGAAAAACCGTCCTCGAGGTCGAGAAAAAGCTGCTCAAATTCATCCCGGAGGAATTCCTCAAGGACGCCCATCACTGGCTCATTCTGCACGGTCGCTACACCTGCACCGCGCGCAATCCCAAATGTGGTGAATGCATCATCTGCGACCTGTGCGAATACCGACATAAAACAGCGGAGTGTCCCCAATGAAAGGCATGGTACCCCCCGACCCCCTCACCGAAGTCTCACGCGAACGCTTCGCGGTCGTTTACGTCCCGCGCCGTAACCGCAAGCGCTTCTCGGCCAACTGCGTCACCGTCCATGAGTCCCGGGATGACGCCATCGCCGCTGCCAACCCCGACAAAAAATACTTCCCCGCCCTGGTGCTCGGCCCCTCCAAATCCTCCGAAGGGCAATATCTCTATTACCTGCTCAAGTGGCTATAAGCCTGGACGGACGCATTCACCGCAACCCGTGAACGGCTGAGTGGTGATCGTGAAGCGGTCGAAAATCCGGGCCAACCGGAGTTGAAATCCCTTCTGCGCAGCCCCATCTAGTCAGCAACAACATGACGC
>CAZTJP010000052.1:0-11634 GCA_964613895.1 uncultured Thiotrichales bacterium
CCTTTTTCGAAGTCGGTGTGGATTTTGCCGGCGGCCTGGGGCGCGGTGGCGCCGACGCCGACGGTCCAGGCACGTACTTCCTTGACGCCGGCGGTGAAGAAGGTTTGCAGGCTGAGCAGTTGGTATCCGGCGCGGATGACGCGGTCGAGGCCGGGTTCGCTCAGACCCAGGTCTTCCAGAAATTCGCTCTTTTCCGCGTCGTCGAGTTCGGAGATTTCGGCTTCGATGGCGGCGCAAACGGGCACCACTTCAGCACCTTCCTGTTCGGCGAATTGCCGCACGGCATCGAGGTGCGGATTGTTCTCGAAGCCATCTTCGGCGACGTTGGCGACGAACATGAGCGGCTTCATGGTGATCAGTTGAAATTCGGCAATGGCTTTGCGCTCGGCTTCGTCCAGATCGAGCGAGCGGGCGGAGCGGCCTTCGCCGAGGTGGTCGAGCATGCGTTCGAGTATAGCCTTTTGCGCCACAGCGGCCTTGTCGCCTGACTTGGCCACACGGCTGACGCGCTTGAGCCCTTTTTCAACGCTGTCGAGGTCGGCCAGCACCAGTTCGGTATTGATGGTGTCGATATCACTGAGCGGATCGACCCGGCCATTGACATGCACCACGTCATCATCTTCGAAACAGCGTACAACCTGGGTGATGGCATCGGTTTCGCGGATATGGGCAAGGAACTGGTTGCCCAGGCCTTCACCTTTGGAGGCGCCAGCGACCAGGCCAGCGATATCGACAAACTCCATCGTCGTCGGCAGCACGCGCTCGGGTTGGACAATTTCGGCCAGCGCCTTGAGTCTGGGATCGGGCACAGCCACCACGCCGACATTGGGTTCGATGGTGCAGAAAGGATAGTTTTCCGCCTGGATGCCCGCCTGGGTCAGCGCGTTGAAGAGGGTCGATTTGCCGACGTTGGGCAGGCCGACGATGCCGCTTTTGAATCCCATATTACTCTGTGTGGTTGACGCTAGGTTTTGCGACGGTGCAGTTCATTCATGGCTTTTTCGAATTCGCCCTGAACGATGGCTGGCGCCAGCGCTTCCGCCGCATCGAGGGTTTGCTGGATCAGCTCGGCCTCGGCTTTCGAAGGCCGGCCCAGCACTGCGTTGATGACTTCGTTCTTGTCGCCCGGATGGCCGACACCAATGCGCAGCCGCCAAAAGTCCTTGCCGAAATGGCTGAAGATGTCCCGCAAGCCGTTGTGGCCGCCATGGCCACCCTTGAATTTGAGGCGTATCGTGCCGGGTGGCAAATCGATCTCGTCATGCGCGACCAGGGTTTCAGCCGGCTGGATGCGATAGAAGTCGGTGACCTGACGCACCGCTAACCCGCTGCGGTTCATGAAGGTTTGCGGCTTGACCAGCCAGACATCGTGGCCAGCGATATTCACGCGGGCGCATTCGGACGAGAACTTGCTTTCGTTCCTGAACACGCCGCCGTAACGCTCGGCGAGCGCATCCACAAACCAAAACCCGGCATTGTGCCGGGTTTGTTCGTATTTCGGGCCGGGATTTCCCAGCCCGACGATCAGGCGAACAGGTGGTTGCGACACGGCTGCTCAGCGATCAGGATTACTCAGCGGCCTCATCGCCGCCCGCGGAGGCTTCATCGCCTTCCCCGGCCTCTTCGTCAGCGCTACCACCACCGGATGGCGCATGGACCGCCGCAATCACGTGGTCATGCTCTTCACCCAGCGCGAGCTCGAGGAAGACCACGCCCTCCGGCAGCTTGACATCCGAAAGGTGAACCGACTCACCGATATCGACATTCGCCAAATCGACCTCGATGTATTCCGGCAGATTCTTGGGCAGACACTGGACTTCCACCTCATTCATGACATGGCTGATCGAACCGCCATGCGCCTTGACGCCAACACAGATATCCTGGTTCACGAAATGCAGCGGCACGGAAACGCGGATTTCCTCGCCCTCGACGATACGCTGCAGATCCATATGAAGAATGAGCGGACGCGAAGGATGCCGTTGCAGATCACGCAATACGACCGACTCCGACTTGCCATCGAGTTCGAGCGTCAAAATCTGCGAATAGAAAGCTTCGTCCTGCAGATGGCGGCTCACCTCGTTATGCATCAGCGTAATGGCCATTGGCTCCTTGCCACCGCCATAGACGATGGCGGGCAGCTTGCCCTCGCGACGCAGGCGGCGGCTCGCACCTTTCCCCTGCTCGGCACGCGGCTCGGCGTGCAATGTGTACTGTGTTGACATAATCGTCTCCAACTTGGGTTGATCACGAATGCCGGCCCATCCGGCCATCCGCGCCGTCTTCCTTGCGACCAGGAAAACAGAAAAAATCCAGCGTGCCGCCCGTTCAGTGCTCGAACAGGCTGGACACCGACTCCTCACGATTGATCCGGCGCATCGTCTCGGCGATCACTGGCGCCATGCTGACCACGCGAATCTTGTCACAGGCCTGCGCCTGTTCCGAGAGTGGGATCGTGTCGGTCACCACCAACTCATCGAGCTGGGAATTGCGAATGTTCTCCACCGCCGGGCCGGATAATACAGGATGAGTGATACAGGCCGCCACCAGCACCGCGCCATGCTGCTTGAGTGCACTGGCAGCTTCACACAAAGTACCGGCGGTATCGACCATGTCATCCACGATCAGGCACTTCTGCCCTTCGACGTTACCGATGATATGCATCACTTTCGACACATTGGGCTTGGGCCGCCGCTTGTCGATGATCGCCAGCTTATCACCCAGGCGCTTGGCAAAGGCGCGCGCCCGCACCACGCCGCCCACATCCGGCGAAACCACCGTCCATTCCGCGGCATCGTGATTGCGATCACGAATGTCATCCAACAGCACCTCGGAGGCATAGATATTATCGACCGGAAGATCGAAAAACCCCTGCACCTGATCGGCGTGCAGATCGACAGTCAGCACCCGATCGACGCCGACCACGGTAATCAGGTTGGCCACCACCTTGGCGGAGATGGGAACCCGCGCCGAACGCACCCGGCGGTCCTGGCGCGCATAACCAAAATAGGGCACCACGGCGGTGATGCGGCCTGCCGATGAGCGACGCAAGGCATCGACCATGATCAGCAGCTCCATCAGATTGTCGTTGGTGGGATGACAGGTGGACTGGACGATGAAGACATCGTGGCCGCGCACATTCTCCAGGATCTCGACCTGAATCTCGCCGTCGCTGAAACGGCCGACGACCGCTCGACCCACGGGAATACCCAACTCGCGGGCAACCGCTTGCGCCACGGCTGGCGTCGCGTTGCCCGTGAAAACCATCATGGAAGTGTTGTCAGTCACGGTGAAAGGCCTCGGAAAAGTCGCTGCCGTTGAGGGGTGACAAGAAAAAAATGGCTGGGCCGGCAGGATTCGAACCTGCGAATGCCGGGATCAAAACCCGGTGCCTTACCGCTTGGCGACGGCCCAACTTCATAGCAGACAACTCATTGCAACGACGATCAGGATATTCAGCACTCCAGAGGGGCGGTCCGATCGCCCACTCCCCGGGCCACAAATCCCGAAAATTCCGTCGGCAATTGCGCCAGCGCATCGCGCGCCTCCCCTTCCCCGGAAAACGCGCCGAACACGCAGCTGCCGGTACCCGTCAGCCTGGCCGGAGTGAACCGGTCGAGCCAATCCATCGCTGCCGCGACTGCCGGATACTGCTTTCTTACCAGCGGCTCGAAGACATTCCTGCCCTCACCGCCAAGAAAGTCGCGTATTGTGATAGCGGGACAGTCCCGTGTCAATTCCGGATGGCGAAATAAATCGGGAGTTGAGACATGCACCCCGGGCGCAACCACCAGATACCAGGCCGAAGGCAACGAAATATCCGACAAACGCTCGCCTACACCCTCCGCCCAGGCGTTACGGCCGCGCACGAAGACCGGCACATCCGCGCCCAGTCGCAGACCCAGCTCACGCAGCGCCGCCTCATCCAGATCCAATGACCAGAGACGGTTCAACGCTACCAGCGTGGTAGCCGCATCCGAACTGCCACCGCCCAGACCACCGCCCATCGGCAGACGCTTGTCGAGATGGATGCGTACCCCAGCCTGGACGCCACAGGCCTGTTGCAGCAGTCGTGCCGCCTGGACGACCAGATCGTCGGTTTCCGCCACACCAGGAATCTCGGTCACCCGGCTGATGCAGCCATCATCGGTCGGCTCGAACGCCAGCCGGTCGCCATAATCGAGCAACTGGAAAACCGTTTGCAACAAATGATAGCCGTCCGCACGACGACCCACGATGTGCAGAAAAAGATTCAACTTGGCGGGCGCAGTCCAGATCGCCAACCCTTCGGGTATGCTGGCCTGACCGACACTGGCGCCTGAAGGTTCAGCCATGCGCGGCGCCTACTCCCAGTTGCGGATCAGCAGCTTGACCTTGAGGCCATCGCGCGTCATACGAATCAGGCGGGGAATGAACTCATCCCCCAGATTCTGATAACGCGAGATTTTCAGGTTCCAGTGATTCTGCTTGAGCGACACCAGCCGCCCCAGATCGTCATATTCCTGAAACCAGACCAGGTAGTTGGGATCCGGCGTGCCCTTGACCCAGTAGAACAGACTCTGCACCGGAAAGCTCCAGCCGAGTTGTTTCTCCAGCAGATCCTCCGCCCGTTTCGCCCGCGCCTGCTTGCCATCCATGGTTTTCATCTGCACGCCCTTGTCGTTGCCCGACAAACGCGCCACTTCGCGGCCCAATGGATCGGTCAGCTGGATATCGAAATTGCGCCCATTCTGACGCCAGACCATTTCGGTGGAAAAACCTTCATTGCCCTGCTGAATCCCGAGCCGGCCCTCGATCCGCCATGATTTGAGCCGGGCAAAGCGGGAATGACGCTGCTTGGCGAGATTGAGTGGAACGGGTTCCGCCGGGGCGGGCCGATCCGCAGATTTTTTCTCGGTACCGGCTGGCTGACCGGCCGGCCCGCCGGTGGTGGCACATCCGGCCAGCAGCGTAACCAACGCGAGCGCCGAGAGCCAGCACGATTGCCGCATCAGACTCGCCACACCCGGTCGTTAGCCGCCATGCCGCCCATACTGGTTAGTTCGAGATTCTCTTTTGCAGCTTCAACAAGCGGTCATCATGAGGATAGACCTTCAAGGCCTTGCGCACCGTTTCCACCGCCTTGGCCCGTTTGCCAAGCTCCCATTGCACCTCGGCCAGATGGCTGGCGATTTCGGCATCCTCCAGCATGGACAACGCCTTGGTGAGATACTTTTCCGCTTCCTTGTAATTTCCCAGCCGGAAATTGACCCAGCCCATACTGTCGAGCACCGCCGCATCATCCGGGCGAATCTCCAGCGCCCGCTTGATGTACTGGTAGGCCTGCTGCAAATCCTTGCCATGATCCGCCAGCGTATAACCGAGCGCATTCAGCGCCGTGCCATTGTCCGGTTCCAGCTTGAGAATCGTCTTGAGATCGCGCTCCAGCCAATCGATATGGCCCAGTTTCTCACCCGTCATCGCCCGCGCATAGAGCAGATCGATATTGTTGGGATGCCGTTTCAACGCCTCGGTGAAAAACTTGTAGGCGCCTTCGTAATCACCGGCGCTGCGATAGACATCGCCCTCCGCCAGATCGAGGTGCGCCAGCAAGGTTTCGTCGCTGACCGACTTGCGCAAGCGCGCGATGTGCTCGAGCGCCTCATCACGCCGCCCCAGCTTTGCCAGCAGATTGGCTACCCGCGTCTGTGCCTCGAAGTAGCGCTCTCCCGACGGAATCTGCAGATACCAGCTCATCGCCATATCCCACTGCTGGCGTTCCTCCGCCACCCGGCCAAGGTAGTAGAAGGCATCCGCCGCATGGGTGGGCGACTTGGCCAGCTTCTTCAGATTGGCGACCGCCTCGTCGTAGCGCTTCAGTTCCACTTCGAGCAGCGCCAAGCTGTAGAGCAGATCGAAATCACCGGGTTGCAGCTCGAGCGCCCGGAGATACTGTTGGTGCGCTTCCTGATAGCGATTGGCCTGAACCAGCATTCGCGCCAGACTGTGCACCAGTTCAGGATCATCGGGCGACTCCGCAACCATCTTGCGCATGCCGTCCAGGGCCTCGTCCACACGCCCCAGCGCCAGCAAGGTGCGATTGCGCAGAATACGTGAAGATTCGTCCCGAGGATCCAGCGCCAGCGCCTTGTCGAGCACCTTGAGCGCCTGGTCATACTGCTTGGCGCGATACAGCACCTCGGCATAGCTGCGCTGGGCATGGGAGACCTTCGGGAACCGCTCGGCGAGCAGCCGCATGGTTTTCAGTTCGGCGTCGGTCACCACATGTCGCGCCATCAGCAGGCTCAGCCGGGCAAAACTCAATTCGTATTTGTCCTTGCCCGCCAGCTCGACCACCTTGGCGAGATGTTTGGCTGCTGCTTCTGGCTGATTGCCCTGAACCAGCAACAGGCCAACAACCTGGTTGGCCTCGATGGAGTCGGGCTCCAGCCTCACCCAGCGTTTGGCGGCCTTGAGCGCGACATCGAAATCCTTCGAGAATGCGGCGATCCGGGCGGTTCGGGCCGCGATACGTGGATCATTGCTGAGCTTGCTCGCTCTCAGGTAGTGCTCGGTGGCAACATCGATCTCGCCCCGCTTGCCTGCCAGCTCGCCCACCAGCAGTTCATACATCAACTGCCCTTCCCTGGCGTACTCCGGTCGTAGTGGATCGTGCTTCAGAACCGGCACCGCGCTGGCCGCCGGCCCGTTTACCGGCTTGCCCGTCGTGGCGCAACCGGCCACCAACGCCACTGCGGCGCAAACCATCGAAACTGTTTGTTTGTTCATCAATTACCTACCTGGAACAATCACACTCCATGACCCTGCAAATATATCAGAGATTGCGGAGCCGATACCTGACTGTAGCCATATTACGTTAATAGGGCGCAACGAGTCGCAAAACAAGGTGAACCGGCAAGCCGTCCCTGGCTTCAGGCTCTTTCCGCCGCCAGCCGAGCTGTGAGAAGATTGGAGATCATACTCCGATCACACTTGTAATCGCGGTTTTCCTGCACGAGAATGCCGCTTTTGTAAGCCATTATCACCTATGTCGCTGCTGACAGTCGGAATCAACCACAATACCGCGCCGGTCGAGGTGCGTGAGCGGCTGGCGTTCGATGCCGATTCGATCCCGGAGACACTGCGCTCACTGCTCAAGCTGCCGGGCATCCGCGAAGCCGCCGTACTGTCCACCTGCAACCGGACCGAAGTCACCTGCTGGAGCGACGAAGGCGACCAACATCTGATCATTCCCGAATGGCTGTCACGCCAGCATTCCATCAGTAAAGACGAGATCACGCCCTATCTCTACAACCACAACGACAGCGAGGCGGTCAGGCACCTGCTGCGGGTCGCCTGTGGACTGGACTCGCTGGTGCTGGGCGAACCACAGATTCTGGGCCAGCTCAAATCCGCCTACCAGCAGGCCACCGAATCCCGCGCCATCGGCCGTTACCTCAACCGCCTCTATCAGACCACTTTCCAGACAGCCAAGAAGATCCGCACCGAGACAGAGATTGGCTCCAGCGCGGTCTCGGTCGCCTTTGCCGCCGTCAGCCTGGCGAAACAGATCTTTGGCGATCTGGGTGAGAAAACCGCGCTGCTGATCGGCGCCGGGGAAACCATCGAACTCACCACCCGCCATCTGAAAAGCCAGGGCATCGGCCACATGATGATCGCCAACCGCACCGTCAAGCGCGCCGAAGCCTTGGCAGAACAGTTCACCGCCCAGCCACTGTCGCTGCCGGATATCGGTGACTTTCTGCACAAGGCCGATATCGTCATCAGCTCCACCGGCAGCCAGTTGCCGATCCTTGGCAAGGGCGCTGTCGAACGAGCCCTGAAACTGCGCAAACACCGGCCGATGTTCATGGTCGATATCGCCGTGCCCCGGGACATCGAACCGGAGACCGCGGAGTTATCGGACGTCTATCTGTACACGGTGGACGACTTGCACGATGTCATCGAGGAAAACCTTCAATCTCGACGCGAGGCAGCCGCCCAGGCGGAGGAACTGGTCGATGCGCAAGTCCAGAATTTCATGGGCTGGTTGAAAAGCCAGGATGCGGTACACCTGATCCGCGCCTACCGCAGCCGCGCCGAGGCAGTGAAAGGCGCGGCGGTCGACCAGGCACTGCGAATGATCCAGCAGGGCAAGCCGACGGAAGACGTAATCCGCCAGCTGGCACATAATCTGACCAACAAACTCATTCATGACCCCACCCAGGCGCTCAACCGCGCCGCGCATGAAGGCCATGACGACATGCTCGCGGCCGCCCGGCAATTGCTGAACCTGGCGGATGAGCACCCATCCGACCACAGCTGAGCCGCCATGAAACAATCGATCCGTGACAAGCTCGAAGCGCTTGCCGAACGCCACGAGGAAATCACCGGCCTGCTGGCGGATCCCGACGTCATCGCCGACCAGAGCCGTTTTCGGGCATTGTCGCAGGAATACGGCCAGCTCGAACCTGTGGTCCAGACCTTCCAGGCCTATCGAACCGCCCAGCAGGAACTGGCCAATGCCGAAGACATGCTGCAGGAAGATGACGCCGAAATCCGCGAAATGGCGGGCGAGGAGAAAAAGGCGCTCACCGAACGGCTCGAACAGCTCGAACAGGAATTGCAGAAACACCTGCTGCCCAAGGACCCCAAAGACAACAGCAATGTCTTTCTGGAAATCCGCGCCGGCACCGGCGGTGATGAGGCGGCACTGTTCGCCGGCGATCTGTTCAAGCTCTACGCCCGTTATGCCGAGATGCGCGGCTGGCAGGTGGAAGTGCTCAGCGAAAGCCCCGGCGAACATGGTGGTTACAAGGAAATCATCAGCCGTATCGTTGGCCAGGGCGTGTTTTCCCGGCTCAAATTCGAGTCGGGCGCACACCGGGTGCAGCGGGTGCCGGAAACCGAATCGCAGGGCCGGGTACACACCTCGGCAGCCACGGTTGCGATCATGCCGGAAGTGGACGAAGTGGAAGCGCCCGAGATCAATCCCGCCGATTTGCGTGTCGATACCTATCGTGCTTCCGGCGCCGGCGGGCAGCACGTCAACAAAACCGACTCGGCCGTGCGGCTCACGCACCTGCCAACCGGCATCGTCGCCGAATGTCAGGACGAGCGTTCCCAGCACAAGAACCGCGCCCGCGCCATGGCGTTGCTGCAAACCCGCCTGCTGGAGCGCGAACGACAGAAGCAGGCCAGCGAGGAAAGCGCCCTGCGCAAAAGCCAGGTGGGCAGCGGCGATCGCTCGGAACGTATCCGCACCTACAATTTTCCGCAGGGCCGGGTGACCGATCACCGCATCAATCTGACTCTCTACAAGCTCGACGAGATTCTTGCCGGCCAGCTCGACCAGGTGATCGAACCGCTACTCACCGAACATCAGGCCGAACAACTCGCCGAACTGGGCGAATGAACATCGCCACAGCGTTGACCCGGGCAACCGCCCGCCTTGCCGGTGACAGCGCCCGGCTCGATGCCGAAGTGTTGCTCAGCCACTGCCTGGGCAAACCTCGCAGCCACCTGTTCGCCTGGCCCGAACAGGCGCTGCCGGCGGAAACCGAACGCTGTTTCGAAACACTGATCGAACGCCGCCTGGCCGGTCACCCCATCGCCCATCTCACCGGCTCCCGGGAATTCTGGTCGCTGCCACTGGCCGTCACGCCCGATGTCCTGATCCCGCGTCCGGAAACCGAACTGCTGGTCGAAACGGCACTCCGGCGACTGCGTCATCCGCGTGCCCGGGTGGCGGATCTGGGCACCGGCAGCGGCGCTATCGCCATTGCGCTGGCCTCGGAGCGACGCGACTGGCACCTCATCGCCACCGACCGAAGCCCGAAAGCACTGGATATCGCTCGCGCCAATGCGCTGCATTTTGCGCTCACCAATCTCGAATTCCATCTGGGTGACTGGTGCTCCGCCCTGCCACTGGACGACTTCGACCTGATCGTCAGCAACCCCCCCTATATTCCGGCGCGCGACCCGCACTTGCTGCAAGGCGATCTGCGTTTCGAGCAACGCACCGCGCTGGTCAGCGGCCCGGACGGGCTGGACGACATCCGCCAGATTGCACGTTGCGCGCGCAAACACCTCAAACCCGGCGCTTGGCTGATGCTGGAACACGGTTATAATCAGGCCCAGGCCGTCACCGAACTGCTCACGGCGCTGAACTACACGGCCATCGAAACGCTCGATGATCTGGCCGGGCAACCGCGCCTGACACTCGGTCAAACAATGCGTGCAGAACCATGACCCATTCCAAATCCAAAGCCCTGCAACTGACGCCCGACCAGGTGTTCGTGCTCGGCCGGATGCTGGAAATCCAGTTCAGCGCGCCCGACCATTACCCTTGCCCGGTCGATACCCTTGCCTCCGCCTGCGAGGAACCACCAGTCAATCCGGAACTGACGCCACTGGAACGCTCCGAAACCAACCAGGCGATCACCAAGCTGATTCGCGCCGGACTGCTCAAGGTCGATCATGGCGCCAGTGAGTTCAGTTACCGTCACCTGCTGGCCGAATCACTGCGCCTTGGCCCCGCCCAGCTGGCACTGATCACCAATCTGATCCTCAATGGCGCGCAAACACTGGAAGAGCTGCTCGACTCCTCGCAACGGTTCTATCCCTTTCAGGATTACCTGCATGTGGCGGAAACGCTCAACAGCCTGCGCAAAAAACGCCCGTTTCCACTGATTCAGTCGCTGCCCAAAACCCGCGCCGACCAGAAGCTGCACTACCACCATTGTTTCTTTCCCACGCCGCCGGCAGCCACACAACCGGCAGAAGGGGAAGCCGATACCGACCTCACTGCTTCCGATTCGCAGCAGATGAAAACGCTCAAGCCACGGGATCGCATCGACGAGTTGGAATCCCGCGTCGCCGAGTTGGAGAACATCATCGAAAAACTGATGGGCCCGGATCCGCTGGACGAACTGTAGGCCGGTGCCCTCATCACACAAGGCAAGAAATGGAACCGGAATTTTGGCATCAACGCTGGCAGGAAAACCAGATCGGCTTTCACCAGGATGAGTTCAACCCACAACTGCAACGCTGGTGGAAAACCCTCGAGCTGGATGACAATGCCAGCGTTTTCCTGCCTCTGTGTGGAAAGTCACGCGACATGCTGTGGCTGGCCCAACAGGGATTCCAGGTGACTGGCATCGAGATCAGCCCGCTGGCTGTCGAAGCCTTTTTTGCTGAAAACGACTTACCGGCCACCACCCAGCCCGTGGGTGAAAACCTGAGCCTGTGGCGCGCCGGCAATATCGCGCTCTATTGCGGCGACTTCTTCGATCTCTCGGCCGAACGACTGACGTCGATCGACGCTGTGTTCGACCGGGCAGCACTGGTCGCCCTGCCCAAAACCATGCGCCAACGCTATGTCGAACATCTGGCAGCCATTCTGCCGGAACACGTTCGCATGCTGCTGGTGACCATGGAATACCCGCAGCAGCAGATGGATGGCCCGCCATTCTCCGTGCCGGAAACGGAAGTGCGTCAACACTACGAAGCCCACTGGCCGGTCACGCGGCTGGAGGAAAACGATGCGCTTGCGGCCCAGCCAGGCTTTGCCCGGCGAGGACTCAGCTCGCTGATCGAAAAAACCTTCCACATTGGGCGGTCGCAGTCGTGATCCTGTGAGAAATTCGGGCTAGCCCG
>CAZTJP010000053.1:0-11488 GCA_964613895.1 uncultured Thiotrichales bacterium
AGCCTGCTGCTGGTGCGCAGGGCTTGAGGCCAGATTGCAATCGTCATCCAGACCCCTGTCGAGCACCCCGACCGAGTGAACGCCAGTCAGTGCGCCGCATTGGGCGGTCGCAGTCGTGACCCGGTGAGCAATTCGGGCTAGACTCCTAGTGATATGCCAGCAACCACCACGCTCATCAAACGCCGCGAGATCCAGTTTCGTGGACCTACCGACTCCTCCCTGAATGCGGATGGCGCCATCTTCCTGCTGGCGGACGTGGAAGGCGTACTCGCCACCGAAAAGCTGGGCGAACTGACACTGGCCGTCGAATACGACCTCAGCCACATCACGCTGGAACAGATCGAAAAGGCTCTGGCCGAAGTCGGCTTCCACCTCGACAACAGCCTGATCAACAAACTCAAACGGGCGCTCTACTACTTCACCGAAGACAACGAACGGCAAAACCTCGGGCTCAGCAAACTCACCTGTGCCCAGGGCTGTGCCGTCAAAGTGTTCGCCGCCCGCTATCGGCAGATCAGCCACGGTTGCCGCGATCCCCGCCCCGAACACCTGCGGCGATATCTCTGAGTGGCGGCGCAATTCCACCGGCCACGCAAACGCTTCGGCCAACACTTTCTGCACGATCGGCACACACTGCAACGCATCGTCGATGCCATCGCACCACGACCGGAAGATCACCTGATCGAAATCGGCCCCGGCCGCGGCGCGCTGACTTTCCTGCTGATGCAGCGCCTTCCCCGCCTGACCGCCATCGAAGTAGATCGCGACCTGGCCCGTTACCTGCGCGACGAGGCCGCCCGTCGCGACGGTGAACTGCAACTCATCAACGAAGACGCCCTCAAATTCGACTTTTCCCAACTGGCCAACGAACCCCGCTCGCTGCGCGTGGTCGGCAACCTTCCCTACAACATCTCCACCCCGCTGATCTTCCACCTGATCGAAGCCATCGATAGCCTGCGTGACCTGCACTTCCTGCTGCAGAAAGAAGTTGTCGACCGGCTCGCCGCCCAACCCGGCAGCAAAGCCTACGGCCGGCTCAGCGTCATGACCCAATACCACTGCCACGCTGAACGACTGTTCGACGTGCCGCCCGGCGCTTTCCAGCCTCCCCCCAAGGTCGATTCCGCCGTGGTCCGGCTCATACCCCATCAATCCCCCCCAGTCACTGCCGTCGAACCGGCTCATTTCCAGGCCCTGGTGCAACAAGCCTTCTCCCAGCGCCGCAAAACGCTGCGCAAAAGCCTCAAACAACTCGCCACCCGTGAAGATTTCCAGCACGCCGGCATCGACAGCAGTCAACGCCCGGAACAACTCGCGGTACAAGAATTTGTTGAACTGAGTAACGGAATTATTGCAAGAACCAAACGCCACGATTACCATCGGTCATAGATGACAGCCCCGTTGATCAGGAAACACGGTTCAGTCTCATGAATAACAAAACCCGACACAACTTCGATATCCAGGTTGAAACCCTGTACCTCAAATCCGAATCCGAACCAGACAACTCCCGCTACGTCTTCGCCTACACCATTACCATCGAAAATCGCGGCGACCGCCCGGCCCAACTGCTCACCCGACACTGGACCATCACCGACGCCAATGGCCGGATCCAGGAAGTCAATGGCGAAGGCGTCGTCGGCAAGCAACCGCTCATCAAACCCGGCGAAGGCTTCCAGTACACCTCGGGTGCCCTGCTCGAAACCCCGGTCGGCATCATGGAAGGCAGCTACCAATTCGTCACCGACGACGGTGAAAGCATCTCCACCCCCATCCGACCCTTCACCCTCTCCATACCGAGAACGCTCCACTGATCCCGAATACCAGAACGCGAGTCTGACCCTGCATGCGCCCAGACGTATAGCAACGGGGCTCGTGAGCGGGCATGCCAGCCCACTACCCTCGCCAAAGTGGATTGCGATACACTGCGCGGAACTTTCTCCCGCTCCGGGCTCCGCAGAATAAATGGCTGTTTATGCGATTGGCGACATCCAGGGATGTCATGAAGAACTGCTGCGACTACTGGACCGCATCCACTTCGACCCCACTGCCGACACACTCTGGTTCGTCGGCGACATCATCAACCGCGGCCCGCGCTCGCTCGACGCGCTGCGCTTTGTCAAAAACCTTGGCCCATCCGCCATCATGGTGCTCGGCAATCATGACCTCAACCTGCTTGCCGTCCGTGAAGGCATCCGCTCCACCAAACCCAGCGACACACTCGACGACATCCTCCACGCACCCGACGCCGACGAACTCCTCACCTGGCTGCGTCAACGCCCATTGCTGCACTACGACAAAACGCTCGATACAGTCCTCGTCCATGCCGGCTTGCCCCCCCAGTGGCGCGTCAAACAAGCCAGAAAGCGCGCCCGTGAAGTCGAAACCGTGCTGGCGGGGAACGACTATCCGGCCTTCCTTCAGGTGATGTACGGCGACCGGCCACGCAAATGGAAAAAATCCCTGCAAGGTATGGATCGGCTGCGTTTCATCACCAATGCCCTGACCCGTATCCGCTACGTCGATCACAAAGGCCGGCTCGACCTGAACCAGAAAGGAGCGCCCGGCACCCAACCCAAAAATCTCACCCCCTGGTTCGCCTACCCCGGACGCAAGAGCATGGACACTCGTATCGTGTTCGGTCACTGGTCCACCCTGGGGCTGAGACTGTCTCACAACACCGTGGCGCTGGATACCGGGTGCCTGTGGGGCGGTGAAATGACTGCTCTGCGGGTCGATGCGCCGGAAACCACCCTGTTCAGCGTGGACTGTCCCGGCGCGGCTACCCCGTGACGATGGCGGCGACCCATCGATGCTCGACAACACCATCGACAAGGAAATTCCCGAAGGGCTGATAGTCCCCGTCCATCCCGCCGGCCCGGTGGTACGTTTCTATGCCTGGTTGCTCGACCAGACGATCCGGGGCTTCATCTACCTGCTGCTTTTCGCGACCCTTTCCAGCCTCGAGAATCTCGGCATGGGTCTTGCCATGATCCTCGTCTTCATCCTCGAATGGTTCTATCCGGTGCTGTTCGAGACACTTCACGATGGCGCCACACCGGGCAAACGGTTGCTCGGTCTACGGGTGGTACGAGACGACCTCGAAGCCATCGATTGGCAAAGCTCCATCCTCCGCAACTTGTTGCGGGGCATTGATTTTCTCCCCATGTTCTACATGTTCGGCCTGATGACGGCGCTGACGAATCCCGGCTTCAAACGGCTTGGAGATCTGGCAGCTGGATCGCTGGTCATCCATGACCGGCCCAGCGAGGAACCAGCGACGCTGGACACGCCCGCCGCACCACCACGCTGGCCGCTGCAACCCGATGAACAACAGGCGATCGTCGAATTCGCCCACCGCCGGCCCTTGCTGACCGATGCCCGTGCCGATGAACTGGCCCGCCTGACCGGGCCGCTGCTGGATGCTTCACAGCCCCGTGCCGACCAACTATTGGCCATCGCCAGCTGGATCACCGGAGCCACGCCGAAATGAAGGAAACGCATTTCATCGAACAACACCACCGCCGCTGGCAACGGCTGGAAGATTACCTCAACGGCGGTGAGGTACCTGACGAGTTCGATTTTCCACGGCAATACCGCTTGGTGGTCCATGATCTGGCCATTGCCCGCAGCCGGCACTATACCCGGCCACTGATCGAGCGGCTCACCCGTCTGGTCATGCGCGGCCGCCAGGAACTCTACCATCGCCCGGCGCGCCTGGGCCGTCGAATACTCGCCTTCTTTGCGCTCGGCTTTCCCTCGCTGGTACGCAAACATCGCGGCCTGGTGGCGCTCTCGGCGTTGTTGTTCTTCGGCAGTCTGACGTTGATGACCATTGTCACCCAATGGATGCCCGACCTGCCTTATGCAGTGATCGATGCCGAACAAATGGCTGGAATCGAGGAAATGTACTCACCCACCCAAAACCATCGGCTTGGCCGCCAACGTGCCGCCGAAGACGATATCCTGATGTTCGGTTTCTATATTCGCAACAATATCGGCATTGGTTTTCGTACTTTCGCCAGCGGACTGATTTTCGGGCTTGGCAGCCTGTTCTTCCTGCTGTTCAATGGTGTTGCGATTGGCGCCATCGCGGGCCATTTGACGGCAATCGGCTACATCGAAACCTTTTGGGGATTCGTTGCCGGACACAGTGCAATGGAGCTGACCGCAGTCACACTCTCTGGCGCGGCAGGCCTGCATCTGGGACATGCCCTGATCCAGCCTGGTCGCAGAAGCCGGCTCAGGGCACTACGGGAACATGCCCGTGACGCCATCGGCATCGTTTACGGTGCGGCGGCGATGTTCGTCATCGCCGCCTTCATCGAAGCATTCTGGTCATCACGGGTGAGTCCGCCATTCGCGTTGAAAATGGCGGTGGGCTTGACGCTGTGGGTGGTCGTCATCCTTTACTTCACTCGCCAGGGCCGCACACAGAATTGAATATGGAGACCAATCCTCTTACCGTCGCCATTCGCCCCCGCACGCCCTGGGAGGCCATGGATCTTGGCTTTCGGCTGGTGCAGACCTTCGCGAAATCCGTGTTCCCGCCATGGATTGCGATTGCTGCTGCGACATGCCTGCTGCTGATGGTGCTGACCGGCGGTCGCATGCTGTGGACGGCGCTGCTGTTCTGGTGGCTCAAACCTGCTTACGACCGGGTATTGCTGAAGATGTTTTCCCGCTTGCTGTTCGGCCAAACGCCCGGATTGCGCGACACAGTGCGACACCTGCCGGAGAGTTTCGCCTCGGGTTTGTGGCTCAATCTCACGTTACTGCGTTTCAATCCGTCGCGGAGTTTTCACTTGCCGGTTTGGGTGCTGGAGGGATTGCGCGGCAAGGCGCGCCGCAAACGCCTGCAGGTGCTCAGCCAGGGCATTCGCAGTTATCCGCTGTGGTTGTTGATCGCTTGTCAGGCGATGGAACAAGTGCTGGCCTTTTCACCACTGGTGTTGCTGTTACTACTGGCGCCAGAAGGTTATGGCAAATTGTTTCTGGATCAACTGCTGGGTATGGCACCGAAACCTCCCGCACTGGAAATTTTCACCTATGGCATTTTTTTCAGCGCCATCGTGATCGTCGAACCGTTGTACGTCGCGGCGGGCTTCATGCTCTACATCGACCGGCGCACCAAGCTGGAAGGCTGGGATATCGAGCTGTCGTTCCGGCAATTGGGCGCTCGCCTCAAGCGCTTGGGCGCGACCGCATCCATCCTGCTGCTGGCAACGGGTTTACTGGTGCAGACGCCACCAGCCATGGCGCTCAGCCGCAGTGCCGCCAAGACCACGATCACCAACGTGCTCGACGAAGCACCCTTCAACCAGACCACCAAGACAGTTCGTCTGGTACGCCGCCATGCGAATGATACGGTACAACCGGCTCCCGATTGGGATGGGCTGAACCCGCTGTGGCACTACCTGGCTCAAGTGTTCCGTGGCGCTATCTGGGCGGGCGCCATTGTGCTGACACTGCTGTCCATCCTCTATCTGCGCCGCTATGCGCGCAGCCACCGCCAAGGTTCGCGCCCGGGCAAGCGTCAACCAGCCAACAACCCATCGACCGCCACCCCACAACCGGAGCCCATGCCCGACGATGTGGCCAGTGCCGCGCGAGACCTGTTCCGTGAAGGGAAATTCCGTCAGGGGCTGGGATTGCTGTACCGCGCAACCCTGATCGAACTGCAACACCACGACCGGCTGCGCCTGAACCAGAGTGATACCGAAGCGGATGTGTTGCGGCTGGCTCGCCAGCAACTGAAGCCACCGAAATCCGAATACCTGGAAAACCTCACCCGCCAGTGGCAACAACTGGCATACGGTCATCAGCCATTGTCTCGGGAGCGCGCGGAGGCGCTGGCGGCGCAGTGGCAGCGATATTTCGGTGCACCATCATGATGCGGCGGCGCTGGCTTGTCATTCTGTTGCTGACGGGCAGCGCCACACTGCTCGTCGCCGCCTGGGTTTTGCAGAACTACCGCCTGGAAGTTTATGAAATAAAGCAACCTGACATTGGCGAGGCGGCACGCCATGCCTTGCTGGCAGCGGAACGTTTTCTGCATCGGGTCGGTATCGAAGCGCGCACTGTCCGATTGTCCCGCCTGATCGATGCCATGCCCGCCGTGAGCGACACGATTCTGATCGACAGCAACCGTTACCAGCAGAGAACGGACAGTGATGAGCGGCTGCTGGATTGGGTGCGTGCCGGGGGCCAGTTGGTGTTGCGGCCGGCCTATCATGAAGCGCATTCACAGCAGGAAGCGCTCTACGATCCACTGCTCGAGAGACTTGGCATTCGTGTACTGCCAATCGATATCGAGCCGGATGAAGTACCCACTGCCTGGCCGGCAGACAGCAAGGATGCGGCGTCGGAACCCCTGACGCTCTATCTCGATATCGACAGTTATACCCGACTCGAGGGTGCCCAACCCGGCGACGGCGTGGCCCGCAACAACACCGGCGTACAACTCATCCGCCGCTCGATCGGGCTGGGGACGGTCACCGTGCTGACGGACCTGGGATTCATCGACAATGCCCATATCGGTGATCAGGATCACGCTCTGGGTTTGTGGCGGTTGGTGCATCGCGCCCCTGGCGCCCGGGTCTGGCTGGTGCATGACAAAGACTTTCTGTCGTTGCCCAGCTTGCTCTGGTTGCATTTTCCCGAGCTGATCGTCGTCACGGCGACGATGTTGGCATTGTGGCTTTGGGGGGCGGCGCAGCGCTTTGGCCCAATCGCGACAGAAGGGGAAAACACCCATCGCAGCATTCTCGAGCATATCGCCGCCAGTGGGCGTCATGCCTGGCGACAAGGCCGGGGCGACCTGTTGCTCGACCACATGCGGCAGTCCCTGCTGGACCGGATGGCACGGCGGCATCGGGGCTGGACGCAGTTGACATCCGAGCATCAATACCGGACGCTCGCAGCCATTTCCGGCTGGCCAATAACCGAGATCCAGCGTCTGATGACTGAACCGGCCGGGCAAGATCGGGATGCTTTCACCCGGCTGACGCGCCAACTCCAGGCTTTACGGAACAAGTTATGAACGATACCCATCCGGATCCATCCAACGGTGCAGCGAATCTCGAGCGAGGCAGCCGCATCGTTGACGATATCATCGCTGAGATCGGCAAGGCGCTGATCGGTCAACGCCGAGTCGTACAGGAAGTGATGGCGACATTGCTGGCGGGCGGGCATGTGCTGATCGAGGGCGCGCCTGGCCTGGGCAAGACGCTGTTGGCGCGGGCGCTGGCGAAAACGCTGGGGAGTGAGTTTTCACGCATCCAGTTCACGCCCGACCTGATGCCTTCCGATGTCACCGGGCATTCGATCTATGACATGAAGAGCGAAACCTTTCGGCTGCGGAAAGGGCCGGTGTTCACGCACCTGCTGCTGGCCGACGAGATCAACCGGGCGCCAGCCAAGACCCAGGCGGCGCTGCTGGAGGTGATGCAGGAACAGCAGGTGACCATCGATGGTGAATCGCTGCCGCTGCCGGCACCATTCATGACGCTGGCGACGCAGAACCCGTTGGAACAGGAGGGCGTCTATCCGTTGCCGGAAGCCCAGCTCGACCGTTTTCTGATGAAAACGCTGATCGATTATCCCGATGCGGAAGAGGAACAGCGGATAGTGTCTGCCGTCACCCAGGGGCGGGTGGGCGATGCGCTGGCGCTGGACTCGATTCGCCAGCGAACGACCCCCGAAATATTGCGCAAGCTGCAACAGCTGGCAGCACGAATCCGTGTCGATGCGGCAGTGATCGGCTATGCGGTGGCGCTGACGCGCAAGACGCGCAGCTGGCAGGGAATTTCGGTGGGCGCCGGCCCACGCGCCGGGCTGGCGCTGATTCGCGCGGCCCGAGCCACTGCGTTGATGGAGAACCGCGGCTTCGTCACTCCGGATGATGTCAAGCAGATCGCGCCGGCGGTATTGCGCCACCGACTCGCGCTGTCACCGGAGATGGCGCTGGAAGGACATTCCGTCGAACAAGTGATCCTCGACCTGCTGGAAGCGGTGCCCGCACCACGACGATGATTGCGCCACGCAAGCCGTTATTCGTCGCGCTGGCAGTGCTGGCCATGGGCGGTTTGGCGGTCGGCATCGCCCCTGATCCGGGCAATCTCTGGTGGCTGCTGTTCGGCGCCGTGTTACTGATCGGTGCTGCCGACGCCTGGCTCAGCTGGCGTTATCGGCCAGTTTTCGAGGTTGAACGCAAGCTGCCCATGTCCCTGCCGCTGGGCGGCGTGCGCCAGGCAAGTCTGCGCCTGCGTCACCCGCATCGGCACCCGGTTACGGTGGAAGTCTTCGATCATCCGCCCGAAACGATGGGTTTTCGCGGTCTGCCAGGCCGGCTCGTGGTGGCGCCGTTCACGACTCAGACACTGGAATATACCTTGCTGCCCCGGCAACGCGGCGAACAGCTGTTCACAACTCTGCAACTGCGCACGGTATCGAAACTGAAACTCTGGCAATTGACCGAGCGACTCGACTGCCCGGGGCACTGCCGGGTCTATCCCGATTTTCGCCCCATCGGAGCCTATGCCCGATTGGCAGCCCACCACCGGCTGGGACAAATGGGTATCCATCAGTTGCGGCGACGCGGTGAGGGGCGGGAGTTTCACCAACTGCGTGAATTCCGCCATGGTGACCCACTGCGACGGATCGACTGGAAGGCAACTTCGCGGCAGCACAAACTGATCAGCCGGGAATATATCGAAGAGCGCAATCAAGAAATTCTGCTGCTGCTCGATTGTGGTCTGCGCATGCGCACACGCGACCAATCACTGTCGCATTTCGATCACTCGCTCAATGCAGCGCTGCTGCTGGCTTGGGTGGCGCTCCAGCAGGAAGATGCGGTGGGCGTGGCCACTTTCGGCGGCCCACAGCGCTGGTTGCCGCCCGCGCGTGGACATGTCGCGCTGCATCACATCCTGAACAAGATCTATGACTTGCAACCCGGCAATGACTGGCCCGACTATGCCGAAACCGCCCGCAATGTTCTGCTACGGCAGAAAAAGCGCGCCTTAGTGATCTTCATCACCAATGTCCGTGATGAAGACAATAGCGATCTCCACCAGGCGCTGAGCCTGTTGAAAAAACACCATCTGGTGCTCATCGCCAGCCTGCGGGAGGAAGTGCTTGCAACCGATTCCAGCTCGACGATCCATGGCTTCGACGATGCGCTGCGGCTGACGGCATTGTACGAATATCTGCATCACCGCCAACACGCTTTCAACAGACTCCGCTCAGCCGGGGCCATTGCCATCGACTCGGCGCCATCCCAGCTGTCGGCAGCGCTGGTCAACCAGTATCTGGCCATCAAGTCGAGCGGACAGCTATAGCCCCGAAAACGGTGAGAGGTTTGTTCCATATTCGGTAGAAGTCCGTAGAATAGTCCCCTTGATTGAGCAAAATGAAAACCATGAAGAAAGTCACTATCGTTGGGGCTGGGTTCGCGGCGCTCACCGCCGCCAGAACCATCAGGAAACAGAAATCGGAAGTCGAAATCACGCTGGTGGCGCCGAAGCCGGAGTTTGTCTACCTGCCAAGCATCATCTGGATCCCCTCCGGGCGGCGCAAGCCGGAAGATCTGATCATTCCGCTGGAGCGTTTTTTCAGCAAGTACAACATTCGCTACAAGCAGGCTTCGGCCACTGGACTGGAAAACGCAGGCCGGACACTCAAGACCGATGATGGCGATATCGATAACGATGCACTGATCATTGCGTCGGGTGGCCGCTTCATCAAGAAACTGCCGGGTATCGAGCATTGCATCACGCCCTGTGAAGGGGTTCAGGCTGGTGTCCGAATTCGTGACCGTCTGCAGGAAATGCTCGGCGGGACGATCGCGATCGGTTTTGGCGGCAATCCGAAAGAGCCCGCAGCCATGCGTGGCGGCCCGATGTTCGAGTTTCTGTTCGGTATCGATCAGCAGTTGCGGAAGGAAAAGCGGCGCGAGAAGTTCAAGCTGGTGTTCTTCACACCGGCGCCCAAGCCCGGTGCCCGGTTGGGCCCACGCGCTGTCGAAGGCCTGCTCAAGGAAATGAAGAGGCGCGATATCGATACGCATCTTGGCCACAAAATGAAGGGCTTCACTGAAAACAGTGTCATCACCGAGGGCGGGGAATTCATCGCCGATTTGATTCTGTTCATGCCCGGCATGACCGGCAACCAGTGGTTCGACAATACCGAACTGCCGCGCTCGCCGGGCGGGTTGATTCAGGCTGACCGCTATTGCCGCGTGCTGGGTTGGGACAAGGTTTATGTGGCGGGTGATTCAGGCAGCTTTCCTGGACCGGAGTGGCTGCCAAAGCAGGCGCATATGGCTGACCTGCAAGCCAAGGCAGCGGTGAAGAACATGCTGCGCGAACTCGACGGCCAGCCGCCGAATGAAACCTTCAAGGCGGAGCTGGTGTGCATCGTCGATGCCAATTCGCGCGGCATGCTGGTTTCTCGCACCACCAACAGCAGCCTGGTGCTGCCGCCCAGCCGACTGTTCCACTGGAGCAAGCAGCTGTTCGAAAAATTCTATCTCAGGGATTTTCGGTAAGTGGTAGAACGCTGGCTGAGTAACCTGTCATGAAATCCAACCAGGAACTGAAAAAGCTGTTTTATGCGGACAAGTCGCCCATTCATGGCAAGGGGTTGTTCGCGCGCAAGAGAATCGAACCTGATACGTATCTGGGAACTTATGACGGCCCTGAAACGGAGGAGAACGGCACTTATGTGTTGTGGGTCGAAGAAGAAAAGGATTACTGGGTTGGCCGCGATGGCAAGAACCTGTTGCGCTACCTCAATCACAGCGAGGAGCCGTGCGCGGAATTCGATGGTTTCGATCTGTATGCCATCAAGCCGATCGAGCCGGGTCAGGAGGTGACCATCGATTATGGCGAGGATTTCGATCCCGAGGCGCTGGACTGAAGCGCAACCCGAACCGCTTCCCAGTGTTGCCGTTTTTGGTCGAATGACAATGATGCATGCGCCGGGCTGGTGGAGGGAAGCCGGGTGTAGACGAGGTTGGGATACCGTGCCTCGAGCCTGGCAAGCACGTGTTTGCGGAAGCTGCTTTCAGCTTTGGCACCATTGAAGAATATGTGGCCAATGCCGGGGTGATTGTCGAATAGCCAGAGAAAATCGTTGGGGCGCTCGGAGGTTGCTTCGATCGACGCATCGAGACTGCCTTCCCGATAGCACTGCCCGAGCGTGTCCCACAGCGCGATCCCTGCCTGTTTGAGTCCTGCCAGACGCTCGCTGTAATCCGCGCTGGCAGGAATCGAGAACAATGATTCCATGATCGGCCAGAAGGCGTTGCGTGGATGTGCATAGTATTGGCCAGCCTGGAGCGAGCGGATGCCGGGCATGGAGCCGAGTATCAGAACACGGGCGCCGCTGCCGCAAACCGGGGGGAAGCTGTTGACCTGCATCGCGTTACTCGGGTCACCCCAATCTCTCACAAGGTTGCAGTTGTGATCCTGTGAGAAATCCGGGCTAA
>CAZTJP010000054.1:0-11467 GCA_964613895.1 uncultured Thiotrichales bacterium
GGTTGAAAAGAACAACCAAGACGAGGGTGGGAAGAACACCAGTCATTAATGATGAAATGCGCTGTTTCAGCGCCAATCCATTCCCCCTGGCTGCGCGTTTTCCTCTAGAATGGATGGGTTTGACCCGCGACGGATAAACCGACTCCATGGCATTTCGATTCAAACCCGGTGACATCAAGCGCACCTGCGGATTCCGCGCCTACCAGCGCGGCATGAACTACTGGAAAGAAAACCGCGTACTCGACATCCAGCTCACCGACGAATCAGCCACCCAACAAATCGTCTCACGCGTCAGCGGCAGCCACGGCAACATCTACACCACCCAGATCGAAATCCTCGAATACCCCGACGGTGACTGCGAAATCATCGGCGAATGCACCTGCCCGGTACAAATCGACTGCAAACACATCGCCGCCACACTCCTTCAGACCCTGCACGAAGGCCCCCAGGCACTGACCGTCAACAGCGACGACATGGTCGACGAATGGCTCGAGTCGCTCAAACAAGCCAGCCAGAAAACCACCTCGGAACACCCGCCAACGACCGCCTCCCCTTTCCGGCTGCTGTACATCCTCGAATCCAACCCCGAACACCACGACCCCTACGCCCTGCAACTGACCACCCAAAAAGTCCGGCTTCTCAAGAAAGGCGGCTACGGCAAACCCTCTGCCTTCCCGCTGGAAAAAGCCAACGAAACCTACTACGCCAACGACTTCCTTGCTCCGATCGATCGGGACATCTCCCAACTGATCACCAACGCCCGCAACTACTACTATTTCAACTACACCAACCAATACACGCTCAAGCGCGAAATGGGCGAACTGGCGCTGAAAAAAATGCTGCAAACCGGCCGCTGCCACTGGGGAGACAAGGACAACCCGCCACTCACCTTGGGCGCCCCCCGGCCAGCCACCTTCGAATGGCGCAACATTGCTGACGGCGGCCGGCAACTCGAAACCGAAATCGATCCCCCCGTCAACGCCATCTTCCGCATCGACGGATTCTGGTACATCGACCTGGAAACACTGCAAGCCGGGCCACTGCAACACGCTGACATCACCTGCGCCCAGTTCGAAGCCCTGCTGAAAGCCCCCCTGATCCCTGCGAGCAAACTCGAAGACGTCAGTCGAAAAATCACACTGGAACTGCCCGAATACAGCCTCGAAGCACCCGCCGAGATCGACCTGAAAACCATCGACATCACCGGCCAATCTCCCACCCCGGTGCTGACTCTGAGACGGAGCGACAGTGCCGGACGGCACTGCGCCCAACTCGCTTTCGATTACGGCCCCGTCACAGCGACCGATTCGACCGACCAAACCATCACCCAAGTACTCGAAGGCAACACCCTCTATCGCATTCATCGCCACCCCGAAGCCGAACAGCAGGCCTTCGCAACCCTGCGACAACTCGGGCTCGAATGGCTGACGCTACCAGATTCGCCCAACATGGAATGGGCCTTTCCACCCCATATCGACCTCGCCGAAACCGCCCGGCAATGGGATCATTTCATCGAATACGAAAAACCACGGCTGACCGCAGAGGGCTGGCACATCGACTTCGATGACAGCTTCACGTTGCGCTTCGAGGAATCGGAGGACTGGCATGGTGACCTCGAAGCCGACGACAACGACTGGTTCTCCCTGTCGCTGGGCGTCGAAGTGGACGGACAGCGGGTCGACCTGTTGCCATGGTTATTACAGATCCTGCGGCGCAGTGGTGACCCTGCCGAACTGAGAACCACTTTGGCATCCCGCCCCACCACACTGCTGGAACTGGACGCCGAACGTTTCCTGAAAATTCCGACTGAACGCCTGCTGCCAATATTCGACACCCTGGTCGAGCTGTACGATCTGGAGACACTCGACCCGGATGGCGCCCTGCCACTGTCGCGCCAACAGGTACTCCAACTCAACCACCTGCTCAACAATCCCCACCTGAACTGGCGCGGCGCGGATGAAATGTTGGAACTGGCCCAACGGTTGCAGGACTTTTCCGGCATCACGCCAGTCGAAACCCCACCCGGCTTCCAGGCGACGCTGCGCGACTATCAAATCGAAGGACTGAGCTGGCTGCAATTCCTGCGCGAATATGAATTGCACGGCATTCTCGCCGACGATATGGGACTGGGCAAAACAATCCAAACCCTGGCCCACCTGCTAACCGAGAAACAGGCTGGCCGCATGGATGGCCCGGCTCTGATCATTGCGCCGACCAGCCTGGTCGGCAACTGGCGGCGCGAAGCGGAAACCTTTGCCCCCGACCTCGACGTACTGATCCTGCAAGGCAAGGACCGCCATTACGACTTTCACCGCATTCCGGAATACGACCTGGTCATCACCAGCTATCCGCTGATCCGGCGTGATCGCGACATACTGGCAAAAATCGACTTCTACATGATCGTGCTCGACGAGGCGCAATACATCAAAAATCCCAAATCGGTGACCACCCAAACCGTCTTCGAACTCACAGGCCGCTACCGGCTGTGCCTGTCCGGCACACCGGTTGAAAACCACCTGGGAGAATTCTGGTCGATCTTCCATTTTCTCATGCCCGGATTTCTCGGTACCCAGGAACGCTTCAACCGACTCTTTCGCCACCCCATCGAGAAACAGCAGGACGACATCCGTCGCGACCAGCTCAACCGCCGGGTGCGCCCCTTTCTGTTGCGCCGCACCAAGGATCAGGTCGCCAGCGAACTGCCCGAGAAGACCGAGATCATCCGCAGCGTCACCCTGACCGGCAAGCAACGCGACCTCTATGAGTCAATCCGCCTGGCCATGGACAAGAAGGTTCGTGATGAAATCAGCAAGAAAGGACTGGCGCGCAGCCACATCACGATTCTCGACGCCCTGCTCAAACTGCGCCAAGTCTGCTGTGACCCTCGGCTGGTCTCACTGCCACGCGCCCGGGCGGTAAAACGCAGCGCCAAACTCGAACTGTTGATGGAACTGCTGCCGGAGATGATCGAAGAAGGCCGCAAGGTTTTGGTGTTCTCCCAGTTCACGACCATGCTCGGTCTGATCGAGGAAGCACTGAAGGAACGCGGCATCGACTACAGCAAGCTGACCGGCCAGACACGCAAGCGGGAAGCCGCGATTGCAAAATTTCAGCAAGGCTCGGCGCCCGTCTTCCTCATCAGCCTCAAGGCAGGCGGTGTGGGCCTGAACCTGACCGCAGCGGATACCGTCATCCATTACGATCCCTGGTGGAACCCGGCAGTCGAGAATCAGGCCACCGACCGGGCCCACCGCATCGGGCAGGACAAGGCCGTATTCGTCTACAAGCTGATTACGGAAGACACCGTCGAAGACCGCATCCTCGCGATGCAGGGGCGTAAGCAAGCGTTGGCGGAAGCGATCTATGACCGGCCGGACGGCGGCGGCATACTCGCAGCCGAAGATCTCACCGAGCTGTTCAGACCGCTGGACGACACCTCGGCAAAAACCGAATAACCCGGCGCCTGACGTCAGGATTCGGCGCGGGGCAATTTGACCTGAATGCTCAGCTCGCGCAGTTGCTGGCGTGAAACGCTGGCCGGCGCATCGGTCAAGGGACAATGCGCTGTCTGCGTCTTCGGGAAAGCCATGACATCGCGAATGGAGCCTGCCTGCGTCATCAGCATGATCAGGCGATCGAGTCCGAAGGCGATACCGCCATGCGGTGGGCAACCATACTTGAGCGCCTTGAGCAGGAAACCGAATTTCTCTTCCGCTTCCTCCTCGGAGATTCCCAGCAACTTGAATACTTCGGCCTGCATCTCGGGCGAGTGGATACGAATCGATCCGCCGCCCAGCTCGGTGCCGTTGAGCACCATGTCATAGGCTCGCGACAAAGTTTCATGCGGCGCCTCATGCAGCTGGGCGGGATCCTCACAAGCCGGCGCGGTGAACGGATGATGCAAGGCCTGCCAGCGATTGTCGCGCTCGTCCCATTCGAACATCGGGAAATCGACCACCCACAATGGCTGCCAGCCTTCGGTGGCCAGCCCGCGATCGAAGCCGATGCGTACCCGCAAGGCGCCGAGTGCATCGTTGACCACGCGGGCCTTGTCCGCACCGAAGAACACGATGTCGCCATCTTCCGCGCCAACCCGGCGCATGATCTCCAGCGCCACCTCGTCGGGCAGAAACTTGAGGATCGGTGATTGCAGCCCCGCCACGCCATCAGCCAGCGTGTTGACCTTGACATAGGCCAGCCCACGCGCGCCATAGCGCCCGACGAACTCGGTATAACCGTCGATCTCCTTGCGGCTCAACGCGCCACCACCGGGCACGCGCAGCGCGGCCACCCGTCCCTTGGGATCGGCAGCTGGTCCGGCGAACACCTTGAATTCGACCTCCTGGAGCAGATCGCCGATATCGACCAGCTCCAGCGGTACGCGCAGATCCGGCTTGTCGGAACCGAAACGGCGCATCGCCTCGGCATGCGTCATACGCGGGAACGGGCTGGGCAGCGTTTCTCCCAGCACCTCGGCGAACAGGCTCGTCACCAGCTCCTCGGTCATCGACATGATCGCCTCCTCATCGAGAAAAGCGGTTTCGATATCCAGCTGGGTGAACTCCGGCTGCCGGTCGGCACGCAGATCCTCGTCACGAAAACAGCGCACGATCTGGTAGTAACGATCCATGCCGCTCATCATCAGCAATTGCTTGAAGATCTGCGGTGACTGCGGCAACGCAAAGAAACTGCCCGGGTGCGTGCGGCTCGGCACCAGATAGTCGCGTGCGCCTTCCGGCGTCGCCTTGGTGAGCATGGGGGTTTCGATATCGAGGAATCCACGATCCTCGAGAAAACGACGGATGAATGAGGTCACGCGGGCACGTGTCTGCATGCGTTGCTGCATGACCGGCCGACGCAGGTCGATGTAGCGGAACTTCAGCCGGGTATCTTCGTTGACATCGTCGTCATCGAGTTGAAAGGGAATCGGTTCGGAAGCGTTGAGTACAGTCAAGCTGTGGCCGAGCACCTCGACCTTGCCGCTTTTCAGTTCCGGATTGACGGTGCCTTCCGGGCGGTCACGCACCACGCCGGTCACTTGCAGCACGTATTCGTTGCGAATATGTTCCGCCGTTTCGAACACCTCGGGACGGTCGGGATCGAAAACGACCTGCACCAGACCTTCGCGATCACGCAGATCGACAAAGATGACGCCGCCATGATCACGCCGCTTGTTGACCCAACCGCAGAGCGTGACTTCCTGCCCCAGCAGCGACTCGTTGACCAATCCACAGTACTGACTTCGCATCCGATACGTCCCGACATCAAAAAATGAGAAAGACGGGGAATACTACGGATCCGTGCAACAGCGCGCAATACTGAAAGCGGCAAAGGCGCTCATCAGAGCGCCCAAGTTCACAAAACCGGCAGTAACGACTCAGCTCACCACTGAAACACGCCATCTCTACGTTGGGAAATGGGGAATAGTTACAGCCGGCATTGAATGTGCTGGTCAGCTGCCGCAGCCACAACTCCCGGCGCAGCAGGATCCACCCGAGTCACTCGAAGACGCGGAATCGCTGTCCTTGATGTTTTTCTTCGAGCCGGATTTGAAATCGGTTTCATACCAGCCGGAACCGCTGAGCCGGAAGCCCGCTGCCGAAACCTTTTTGCTCAACGACGGCTTGCCACATTCCGGGCAATCCACCAATGGCTCATCGGCCATTTTCTGCATGGCCTCCATTTCATGGCCACAGCTTTGGCATTTGTATTCGTATATGGGCATGGTCAATCCTCTAATCCAAAAAACGTTCTACCCCCATTTCTCACAGGGTCGCGCCATTGACAATATGGGGTAGTATACGCGCTGATCCAAGGGGGGCGCGACATGAACGGCATCAACTGCGAACACATCGGCATCATCCACTCCCCTTTTCAGGAAAAATTCGGCATTCCACGTCAATCGGGATTGATTCCACAAGCCCGTGGCCACATCGAGTTGCTGCCCCCTTTCAACCAGCCCGAGGCGCTTCGTGGGCTGGAGGATTTCTCCCACCTGTGGCTGCTGTGGTTGGCCAAGTCCGAACCGGGGCGCCGCTGGAAAACCACGGTTCGCCCACCACGGCTGGGTGGCAATACCCGGGTCGGCGTGTTCGCCAGCCGTTCCATCTTTCGTCCGAACCCCATTGGTCAGTCGCTGGTACGGCTGGAGGGTATCGTCAGTGACGCCGCCGGCGTCCATATCGAAGTCTCCGGGCTGGATATCCTCGATGGCAGCCCATTGCTCGATCTCAAACCCTATCTGCCGTGGAGCGACGCGCCACCTCCCGACCAGCCATTCGAGGCGGGGTACGCCGCGTCACCGCCAGACCCTGTACTGGAGGTCGAGTTCACCGGGAACTTGCGGGAGCAGTTGCGGCACGCCGATGCCAAGCTGCCCGAGCTGATCGAAGCCGTGCTGGCGCTCGACCCCCGACCGGCCTTCCATCAGCCCGGGCGTGTCTACCACATGGTGGTGTCGAACCATGAAATCCGTTTCGTTGTCGAGGAAAGCAGGGCCACTGTTTTGTCGGTGACGCCAAAATCTTGACCGAATTCCGGAAACGGGGACAAACGGGCGTGATTTCACGACAAGAGTGATCGGGAAAATCATCAGACCGGAGTACGATGTTACAAACTGTCACCAAGATGATACCCAACACTTTCTTCCGCCGGAGCCTGTTGCCACTATGGAGTCGCGCCAATGCAAGATCGTCAGCTTTCTGCTCACCACTCTGTACCGCCTGACCGCTCTGGCGGGGCTGCTGACGATTTTCGCGACCAGTGACGCAAAACTCTCCAGCATCATCATTTTTTCCGCCTTGATGCTGTTCAGCCTGTCGCACTATGTCGAATCGTATATGTGCCGGCAGTATTTACAAAAAAGTAAAGCCGCCAAACCGGAACATACGGCAGAGTATCAAGGCATGGTTCGCCACCTCAGCCAGAATCCGGGCCGGGACATCGACTACTGAGCCGCTACGCCATCCTTCAGGCGCTCATAGGTAACGATCTCGAAATCGTAGGCATTTTTCTCGTCCGCCGGATGGAACTGGCGAGCGACGATACGCCATTCATCCCTGTCGATCTCCGGAAACGAGGCATCTCCCGTGACGCTGGCATCGACATGCGTGAGATAGATGCGGTCGGCCCAATCCCAGAACAGGCGGTACAGCTGGGCACCGCCGATCACCATGATCTCCGGCGCTGTGCCCGCCTCGCGCAGGGCCGCCTCGACAGTACCGACCACCACCCCGCCGGGGGCGTTGTAATCCGCATCGCGCGACAACACGATATTCCGGCGGCCCGGCAAAGGTCTGACGGGTAATGATTCCCAGGTCTTGCGTCCCATGATGACGGGCTTGCCCAGCGTCGTCCTTTTGAAGAAGGCAAAATCGGCCGGCAACCGCCAGGGAATCCGGCCGTCCCGACCGATCACCCGGTTGCGATCCATGGCTGCAATCAGGGATATCCGGCCGCTCAAACCGCCACCGGCGCCTTGATGTGGGGGTGACATTGATAATCGACCAGTTCGAAATCCTCATAGCGGAATGCGAACAGGTCGTCGATATCGGGGTTCAGCTTCATGGTTGGCAGCGGTAACGGATCGCGCGTGAGTTGCAGATCCGCCTGCTCGAGATGATTGGAATAGAGATGCGCATCCCCAAGGGTGTGAACGAAATCGCCGACCCGCAGGCCCGTGACCTGCGCCATCATCATCGTCAGCAAGGCGTAGGAAGCGATATTGAACGGTACGCCCAGAAAGATGTCGGCGCTGCGCTGGTAGAGCTGGCAACTGAGCTTGCCGTCAGCAACATAGAACTGGAACAAGGCGTGGCAGGGCGGCAGCGCCATCTGGTCGATCAGCGCGACATTCCATGCGCTGACGATCATCCGCCGGGAATCGGGCGTGGTCCTGATCTGCTCGATCACCTGGGCGATCTGGTCGATGGCGCCGCCTTCCGGGGTCGGCCACGATCGCCACTGAACGCCATAGACCGGCCCCAGTTCACCGTTTTCATCCGCCCATTCATTCCAGATCGACACGCCGTTCTGCTGGAGATAGCGGATATTGCTGTCGCCTTTCAGGAACCACAGCAGTTCGTGGATGATGGAGCGCAGATGCAGCTTCTTGGTGGTGACCAGCGGAAAGCCTGCCGCCAGATCGAATCGCATCTGATAGCCGAAAACCGAACGTGTGCCGGTGCCGGTTCGGTCACTCTTGACCACGCCATGGTCACGAACGTGGCGCATCAACTGAAGATATTGTTTCATGAATGCGCAACCTCCTGCTGCCTCCGCCAGGCCCATACCAGAATCACGATGCCGGCAACGATCATGGGAAGGCTGAGAATCTGCCCCATCGTCATCCAGTGCAGCGCCACGAAACCCAGTTGCACATCTGGTTCGCGAAAGAATTCCACGCCGAAGCGAAATACGCCATACAACAACAGGAATAGCCCCGAAACCGCGCCAGTCGGCCGCGGTTTCGACGAATACCACCACAGCACGGCGAACAGCACGATGCCTTCCAGGCCTGCCTCGTACAACTGGGAAGGGTGGCGCGGCAGATTATCGACATGCGGAAAGACCATGCCCCAGTCGCTGCCGGTCGGCCGGCCCCACAACTCGCCGTTGATGAAGTTACCGATGCGACCGAAGAACAGCCCGATGGGCACCATCGGCGCGCCGAAATCCGTCAGTTCGAAGAATCGGCAGCCGATCTTGCGGGCATACAGCGCGGTGGCGATCAAAACGCCGATCAAGCCGCCGTGATAACTCATGCCGCCTTCCCAGATGCGAAAGGCCGACGTCGGATCCGCCAGCACGCCACCCAGGCCATAGAAAAGGAGATAGCCAATCCGCCCCCCCAGCACCACGCCCAGCGCGACATAGAACAGCATGTCACCCACCTGTTCGGGCTGAATGACAGCGCCCTTGCGCCGCGCGCGCCGGGTGCCCAGCCACCAGAATGCAGCAAAGCCGAGCAGGTACATCAAACCGTACCAGTGGATCTTCAGCGGGCCGAGGGATAAGGCGATCGGATTGATCGAAGGGTAAGTCACCATGGGCAACGATTATACACGAGAGCGATGCGATGACCGCCGCCGGGATTGCGCTCAGGCATCGCGCGGCAAACGGCGGATGGCGGCAATGCGGCGCCGCTCGAGCGCCTGCGCCAATGACTGGCCCTGCAACCCCTGCTCGACCAGATCCCGCACTTCGACCTGTCTTGCGGCCTGTGCCGCCCGGCGAAAGAAACCGGCCTGGGGATAAGCCACGTTTTCCTTGCCCAACCGCCCGCGGCTGTCGGCTTCGCAGGCCAACAGAAATTGCTCGAACCGCTCCGGCTGGCGAAAGACATCGACGATGCGCAAAATCTTCAGTACCGTGGCCGGCTTGAGTTCCATTGCCCGGTGAACATTGCCGTGATAGCGCGCTACCAACACTGCCAGATCGCGGAAGGCACGCGGTGTTCGCAGCCGGTCGCACAAGGCCTGCACCAGCTTGACGCCACGAACATCGTGCCCATGATGGCGTGGCAGCAGCTCCGCTGGCGTGGTGCCTTTGCCCAGATCATGCGTCAGCGCGGCAAAGCGCGTGGCGGGCTGATCCGACAGCCTTGCGGCCTGATCCAGCACCATCAAGGTATGCACACCGGTATCGATCTCGGGATGGTATTCGGCGCGTTGCGGCACGCCGAACAGGCGATCCACTTCCGGAAAGATCACCGCCAGCGCGCCACAGGCACGTAGCGTTTCGATGAATACGGAAGGTTTCGGCTCGGCCAGCGCCTTGACCGTTTCCTGCCAGACCCGCTCGGGTATCAGCGCATCGACCTCACCGGCTTCGACCATCTGACGCATCAGCGCCAGGGTTTCGTCGGCCACGCGAAACCCCAGATCCGCATAACGGGCCGCAAAACGCGCCACCCGCAGAATCCGCACCGGGTCTTCGGCAAAGGCGGGCGAGACATGGCGCAAGAGCCGTTTCTCGAGATCTTCCCGACCGTGATGAAAATCCAGGATCCGGCCCTGAGCATCTTCCGCCAGCGCGTTGATGGTCAAATCCCGACGCGCCAGATCCTCTTCCAGCGTCACATCGGGGGCGGCATGCATCTCGAAACCGTGATAACCCGGCCCCACCTTGCGTTCGGTGCGAGCCAGCGCGTATTCCTCATGCGTCTCGGGATGCAGAAAAACCGGAAAATCCTTGCCCACCTGGCGAAATCCCGCCGACAGCATCTCTTCCGGGGTGGCGCCCACCACCACCCAGTCGCGCTCCTTGACCGGGCGGCCGAGCAGCCGGTCGCGGACCGCGCCGCCGACCAGATAGGTTGGCTTGTCGATTGCTGCGGTTGAGCACATCGTCGAATCATTCCGTCATGAATACAGCGGCCTTATACTACGACAATGGCACCAATGCGAACCCGCTTCTCTCATCTTTCGGTAGCACGTCTAGCCTGCATTTCTCACAGAGTCACGACTGCGGCCGCACAATGCGGCCTCGCTACGCGACCCTGTGAGAAATCCGGGCTAGGGCTGAGCCTGGTCGGACTGGCTATCATGCTGAGCCTTTCGGGCTGCGGCGCGACCGGTTACTACCTGCAAAGTATTCGTGGTCATCTCGATCTGATGAGCAAGCGCCAACCAATCGAGCAATTGCTGACTGCGGGCGATCTGTCCGACAAAAGGCAGAAGCAGCTCCGTCAGGCACTGGCCATCCGCCGCTTCGCCAGCAAGGAGCTGGGCCTGCCCGACAACGGCAGCTATACCAGCTTTGTGGAACTCGACCGGCCTTTTGTCGTCTGGAACGTGGTGGCTGCGCCAACCTTTTCGCTGACACCCAAGCGCTGGTGCTATCCGATGGTCGGCTGCCTGAGTTATCGCGGCTATTATCACGAGGCCGACGCAAAAGCCTTCGCCGCCAGCATCGATCCGAACCAGTTCGATGTCACGGTTGGCGGCTCCCGCGCCTATTCCACGCTCGGCTGGTTCGACGACCCGCTGACCAGTCCGATGGTCGATCATGGCGCCATTCTGCTGGCCGAGGTGATCTTTCACGAACTGGCCCATCAGGTGCTGTACTTTCGCAACGACACCGCTTTCAACGAGGCATTCGCCTCCACCGTCGGTGAACAGGGTGTGCGCCGCTGGCTGGCGGAGCGATCACCACAGGCACTGGCGCGCTATGAAACCTATCTGCAACGCAAGAATCGCTTCGTCGGCTTGCTGACTGAAACGGCCGATGCGCTCAAGCAACTCTACGCCAGCAACCTGACGCCGGTACGGATGCAGCAACAGAAGGCTGCGCTGTTCCAGCAATTGAAAAAGCGCTACGAAAGCGTCAAGAAAAATGAATGGGGCGGCTATGATGGCTACGACCGCTGGTTCGAAAAACCCCTCAACAACGCCCGGCTGGTGTCGATCGCCGTCTACCGCGACAAGATCCCGGACTTCCTGCGCTGGCTCGATGCCTGCGATCAGGA
>CAZTJP010000055.1:0-11399 GCA_964613895.1 uncultured Thiotrichales bacterium
GCCTCGGCAAGCTGAACACCGACGAGCTCGTCGAGCGCATCGTCGAAGACGGCGACCGCCTCGATCCCCCCGAACGCCTGCGCGAGGCCTGGGACACCTTCATCGCGCTGGAGAACGGCTGAGCCATGCTGTTTCTGACTCGTGAGGAACTCGTCGAGCTGACCGGACGCAAGCGCGTCTCGAAACAGATCGAATGGCTGCGCGAGCACCAGTTTCCGCACGAGCTCACCGCCGCCGGCCGGCCGGTGGTGCTGCGCGCGGAAGTGGCGCGACGCCTGAGCGGCGAAACCGACACCCGCCAGCGCTCGCCAAGATGGGACAGGGTGGCCTAGACTCATGGCCATGGGACGCCGCCGCACCAAGCACAAGGACCTCCCCCCGCGCCTGCACCGCAAGGGCCGCGTCTGGTACCACGTGGCCCTGGTGGACGGCAAACGCCGCTGGACGCGCCTCTCCGACGACTACGCAGAAGCCCTCGGCATGTGGGCCAAACTCGAGGCCCGCGAGACGGTGCCGGGCGCCACGCCGGGCACCGTCGCCGCCGCCATCGCCCGCTACCGCGGCGAAGGCCTCCCGCAACTGCGCGAAGCCACCCGGGCCGATTACGCGCGGATCCTCGACCGGCTCGACGGCGTATTCGGCGAAATGATGCTCGAGGAACTGCGCCCGTCCGACGTGGCCGCCTACCTGGACCGGCGCAGCGCCAAGGTCGCCGCGAACCGGGAAGTCGCCGTCCTCTCCACCGTATTCAACCACGCCATCCGCTGGGGCTGGTGCGAAGCCAACCCCTGCCAGGGCGTGCGCCGCAACCGCGAACGGGCCCGCCGCCGCTACATCGGCGACGACGAATTCCGCCGCCTTCTCGAGGCCGCCGACGAGCAATGGCGCTGCATCATCGAACTGGCCTACCTCACCGCCCTGCGCCGCGGCGATCTGCTTCGCCTTCGCCTGTCGGACATCACCGACGCCGGCCTCGAGGTCGAGCACGGCAAGACCGGCGCCCGCGTGCTCTACCAGCGCACCCCCGCGCTGGACGACGTACTGGCCCGGGCCCGCAACCTGCGCCGCCGCACCTCGTCCATGTACCTGTTCGCCACCCGCGACGGCACCCCCTATACCCCGAGCGGCTGGGACTCCGCCTGGCGCCGCCTGGTGCGCCGCTCCGGCATCGAGGACCTGCACTTCCACGACCTGCGCGCCAAATCCCTCACCGACGCCGCCCGCCGGGCCGGCCGCGACTACGCCCAGGCCCTGGCCGGCCACGCCGACGTGAGCATGACCGAAACCTACATCCGGGCCCGGGAATGGACGGAAGTGCAACCGCTGGAGAGGATTTTTGTAGAAGAACCTTCTACAAAACGCCAACAAAAAGACTGAGGATTCCCCTCAAGTCATTGAAAAATATGGTGCCGACGAGAGGAGTCGAACCTCCGACCTACTGATTACGAATCAGTTGCTCTACCAACTGAGCTACGTCGGCGACGCGGGCACGAAGTATACCGGATACGGGGATTTCAGTGCGCGGCGTCGCGCGAACGGATGCGGAAAATCACGTCGATGCCGGCCGATTCGGTTCCCGGGGGGAGTTCGGGCATCCGGGTCAGAATCAAATCGTCGGACGGAATGTCGGTGAGCTCGCCGGTATCCACATTGAAGAAGTGATGATGAACCGCCGTATTGGAGTCGTAGAACACCTTGCTCGGATCGACGATCACTTCCCGCAGCAGTCCCTTGCGGGCGAACAGCCCCAGCGTATTGTAGATGGTGGCCTTGGAAGCGATGGGCCCATCGCGGTTGACCACCGCCAGCACCTGATCGGCCGACATGTGGCGGGGACGGGCGAACAGGATTTCGGCGATCTGGACCCGCTGCTGAGTCGGCGTGATGCCCACCTTGCGTAGCTGGCTGGCGATGTCCTGTTGCGGATCGATCTTGAGGATGGTCCGTTCGTTCATGGCGTGAGTATAGGTCATGGTTTTGTACAAAGTCTAGAAAATGCCCCTTATTACCACAATCAAAATGAATGAATTTAATTCTCCGCAGACAAATATCCTTGCCATTCAGTGACTTGAATATTTCCTGCCACTAACCTGAGTAATTTTCGCGGTTTCTGGCCGGATTCTCAAAGGTCAAACGGGGATTGCCTGATCGGGATCAATATCTCCCCCGATTGCGTAGGGCGATGGATCGAGGATGGGTTCCCGTTTCAGGATCAAATCCGCCAGCAGGCGGGCAGAAGCCGGCCCCATGACCACACCATTGCGGAAATGGCCGGCATTGACGAACAGGCCCTCGATATGGGGATGGGCAGTTATATAAGGTATCCCGTGGGGTGACCCGGGACGCAGGCCTGCCCAGTGGCGCTCGATGGGGTAATGGGCCAGTGCCGGCACCAGTCGTGCCGCCGCCTCGCGCAGAGTGGCCAGGGCCTCGCCGGTCGTGGACTTGTCGAATCCGACCCGCTCCATGGTACTTCCCACCAGCACCCGACCATCCCGGCGGGGTATCACGTAATGGGCGGCATCCAGCAGGATCCGCTTCACCACCCCCGGCTCGGCGCGATACAGCAGCATCTGTCCCCGCACCGGCTCCACCGGCAGCGGGATTCCGGTGGAGGCCAGCAACTGCCCGCTCCAGGCGCCGCTGGCCACGACCACGGTGCCCGCGGCAATCTCACCTTCCGGCGTCTCCACGCCCACCACCCGGCTCCCGCGCAGGCTGAAACCGGTGACCGGACGCTGCTCCAGCACCGTCACCCCGTGCCGCTCGAGCGCACCGCGCAATGCCTGCCCCAGCCGGGGATTGCGCACCTGGCCGACGGACGGAAGCCAGGCCGCGGCTTCCCCGCCGCTGCCCAGCGACGGTTCCAGCGTCCGTGCCTCCGCCAGCGTCACGAGTTCCAGCGGTCGCGCCCACCGCCCGGCCCATCGTTCGGCCACGGACGGCTCGAAACCGTCCACGATCAGCAGACCGCTGCGCACGTATTCGGGATCCGTCCCACTCTCCTCCTGCAGGGCCTGCAGCAGTCCCGGATAGCACTCCTGGCTCCAGGCCGCCAGGGCATTGACCGCCTCGGGATAGCGCCAGGGATGCAGCGGCGACAGGATCCCGCCCCCGGCCCAGGTGGATTCCCGACCGACCGCCTGCCGCTCCACCAGCGCCACGCGCAGCCCCGCCCGGCGCAGCTCGCGGGCCGTGAACATGCCGATGAGCCCGCCACCAACGACGAGACAATCGAAAGGAGCCGGATTGACCATCACCACCTCGCATTGCAGCAAAGACCGGCATTGTGGATCAGCCTCACGCCGGGCGGAAGGGGGCTGTGAAGCGGTTCACGATTCGGCACGATCCCCTCGCCACTCGTCCGCCATTTGCGCCGTCTGGTCCGATTCCCCCTGCAACGGCCGGGGGAATCTTCTATATAGGACTCATGAAGACGGAAAACGGTTTTACCCTCATTGAACTTCTGGTCACCGTCGCGGTGGTCAGTATCCTGCTGGCAGTGGGCGTGCCGGAGTTCAAGCGCATGACGGAAGGCAACCGGCTGGTAGCCATCATCAACAAGCTGGCAGGGGATTTGAATCTCGCTCGCAGCGAATCCATCAAACAGGGCCGCGCTGTCACCCTTTGCGCCTCCAGTAATGGAACGGGTTGCAGTGGCACCACAGATTGGACCAGTGGATGGATTGCCTTCATCGACCAAAATCGAGACGGCACTGTCGATGCCAATGACACCCTCATCGCACGCCAGAACGCCCTGAGCCCGGGTGTGCAATTGCGGGCCACCCAATTCGACGACAACACGCAACTGCTCTATCTGCCTTCAGGCCGGTTGGCCAATACCGCCGATCCGGACGGCACTTTTGTTCTCTGTGAAACGCGCAACAAGGACCCGAAGCGGGCGCGCGCGATCAACGTCAACGCCCTGGGTCGTGTCAGTCTGGCGCAAGACACCGACAATAGCGGTACACGCAATGATGTCGAAGGAAATGATGTGACATGTCCCTGACCTTTCTGCCAACAAAAACAGCAACAGCGGGTTTCACTCTGCTCGAGGTCATGATCGCGCTGGTGATCTTTTCCATCGGCTTGCTGGGCCTTGCCGGTCTGCAGGCGCGGGGGCTGCAAAGCAATACCGTTGCGCAATATCGCACCATGGCCGTCATACAGGCTTATGACATGGCAGAACGCATCCGCGCCAATCCTCAAGGTGTCGCCAACAATGACTACGATGCCCTAGACGCAGCAGCTGGCATCGCGCCTGCCCCAAATTGTGTTACCGCCAGTTGCAATCCGGACGAGCTCGCTGCCCACGATTACTACGAGTGGCAGGTTTCGAATGCCGCTACCATGCCATCGGGTTACGGAACAGTTCAGCGACTTGGAAGCCAATTCTCCATTACCGTGCGCTGGGACGAAGCTCGCACAAACCCAAGCACCAAAAATTGTTCAACCATGAAATGTTACATCCTGGTTTTTGAACCATGAATTTTGATACACAATCCTTTATGCGAGTTCGCGGCGTCACGCTCGTTGAATTGATGATCGCCATGGTCATCAGCCTCATCGTCATGATCGGCGTTGCCACGGTATACGCAACCAGCAAGCGCGCATACAAGGTCCAGGAAGAAATGTCGCGCCTGCAGGAAAATGCCCGCTTCGCATTCGAGGATTTGACTCGCAATCTCCGCCAGGCCGGCTATTACGGGAGCACGCCTACTGTCAAGAGTTTCCTCCAAAACAGCACCAGTGAAAGTTTCAATCTCAATGCCGGAGTCAGCGGTTTCGAGTTCCGGGGAACAGCCCCTGGAGCGAGCTATACCATCACCTCCCTGTCCAATACCGGAGCTGCAGGTGACTGGACGGCCGTTGACGGTGATGACAGTGACAGCAGCCCTGACAATCTACCTGGATGGCTGAGCGGAAAGGTACTTTCCGGCAATGACGTTATCCGGGTTGTCTATGCCACTTCGACCGGCGGTGCCTGTCAGATCAACGGAGCAGCGTTCAATGGTACAGCGGCTGCGTTGCCCCTGAATGGTTCGTGCAATATTTCCAAAGGCAGTCTGGTCTTCGTATCCGATGGATTGAACACAAACCTTTTCCAGAACGTCGCCAACAACAATGCATCGACACTGAGTCGGGGAGTCGCTACAGGCACACTGGCGCCGGGAAACATTTCCCCCTCCAGTGATTCCTGGAGCGTCAAGTGTGAAACGAACGGCTGTACCGCTCTGGAGGCGGCACAATATGCCTATTACATCGGGCGCGGGGCGAGCGGGGAACCGGCATTGTTTCGTGCCGACCTGTCTCAGGGAACGGGAACCAACGAAATCCGATACCAGGAACTGGTCGAAGGCGTGGAAAACATGCAAATTCTTTATGGTATCGACACCAATCCCACGGATGACAATTTCCAGCCGAATCGATACGTCACCGCTGACAATCCTGTACTGCAGTTCGACAATGTCGTCGCGGTCCGCATCAGCCTTCTCCTGCGCACGCCACAGGAACTCAATCGCAACCCGGCTGCCGGTACGTTTCGTCTGCTGGGAGTGGAAAACAGCACTGGTGTCGATATCACGACATTGGCCGATCGTCGCATACACAAGATTTTTACTACCACCATACACCTGAGGAACAAGGCGCTCTATCGCCGGGACTTCAAGGCAGAACTTTGATAATGATGAACAGTACGACATCTCCACTCACTTCTCAGAAAAGACAGACCGGTGCTGCGCTGGTCACCAGCCTCGTCATCCTCTTGGTTCTGACTCTGCTCGGCGTTGCCGCCATGAGTGGTTCCAGTCTGGAGGAGTTGATGGTGGGTAACCTTCGCGATCAGACCATCGCCCTGGATGCCGCCGAATCGGCTCTGCGGGAAGGAGAACGTCAAATCGAGTCCTGGGGTGCAATACGCCCGACTGCCGCCACGAGCATTGCCACCACGAGTAGCGTGTATCAGAAAGACATCTTTTTCTCGGCGCCAGGTGAAGACTTCAATGACCATGTCTTCGATACCGCCGTCTGGGGTACTGACAGCAACCCCTCGCCGGCCCAAAGTTATGCCGGTGGCAATCTGGGCACCAGTCAGCCTCCGCGTTTCATCATCGAAGAACTTGGTGACATCGGTGGCAGTGCCGATTATCGCAACAACATCAACCGTTCAGCAATTACACTCTATCGTGTTACTGCACGAGCCACCGGATTGTCACCCAATAGTGTCATCCTGCTACAAACCACCTATGGCAAACGCTACTGATCTTTGTTTTGTCAACCGCCGTACGCCAGGCAATGGAGTCATGAACATGCGAAACCCACGACAATTTGCACAACTTTCCGTGATCCGCCGCCTGCTTGCCTTCACCATAAGCATCGTTCTCGGATGCGGTTCGTACAATGTCTCGGCCACGCCATTGGGTCTCAGCGACCTCCCACTCGAAGTGAAGGAAGGGGTTCCTGCCAACATCATCCTCACCATGGACGATTCAGGCAGCATGGCCTGGGCCTATTTGCCGGATGATCGCTGGGGTTACCGGTTTACCAACCGCTTCCGGTCCTCCACCTTCAACAGCATGTATTATGACCCGAATACCACCTATCTCCCCGGCGTAGACCAGAATGGCAACTCCCTGGGCAACGCCTCCTTCACCAACGCTTGGATCAACGGATATGTCCATTCGATCGGAACTGTCAATCTGGCAAACAACTATCGAGTGACGGTCGAGGATTATCGCCCAACATCCAATTGGTCCTATTATGTCGGGCCCGGCGGTGGTGAGCCTGCGCACTATTATGTTTTCGACAGCACATTGACAACCGGCGGCGTCAGCTGCAACATCAACAATACTGCGCATGTCGACGATGACAACTGCTATCGCCGAGTCGTCGTTAGTGCAACATCCGGACGGTCACGTTACTCACCAGAAACCACAGGCTGCATTCCGGTGAGTCAGACCAACACAGCCTGTTATACCGGGCCAGATGAACGCCAGAATTTCGCCAACTGGTATTCCTACTACCGTATTCGACACCTGCTGGCAAAGACTGCCACGACACGGGCTTTCTCGGGCCTGAGCACGAGCGTGCGGGTCAGCTGGCAAACACTCAACGCCTTGACCAGTGTCGCCAATCCGCTGCCGTTTGGCGGCGCACATCGTGCAGCATTTTTCAACTGGCTCTACACCGCACCGACGAGTGGCTGGACCCCGCTTCCCGATGCTTTCTGGCGCGCCGGTGTGAAATACTCGCAGGCTGCCGCCTACCGCAAGGATCCCAACAACAGCGCCTCACCTGAATATTCATGCCGGCAGAATTTCCATTTTGCCTTCACCGATGGCTACTGGAACGTCAACAACAACAGTGCCGGCAATTACGACGCCCAGAATCATACCCTGCCCACTACCGGCAACAGCAAGTATGGCGATATCAATTATCAGGCCAATAGCGGATCGTCCAGCTCCAACAGAACCCCTCCGATCTATCGGGATGGCAACAGCAACAACCTGGCGGATATCGCCTTGTATTTCTGGGCACATGACTTGCGATCGTCTTTGCAAAACGATGTGCCTCACTTCATCACGGACAATTCGACCGATATCGACGGCGACAGCGATTCCGACAATTACGATATTTTCTGGAATCCCAACAATGATCCTGCCGAGTGGCAACACATGGTAAATTTCACCGTGGGTCTCGGCATCGATGGTTCACTGGCGTATAACAATACCACCTACCAGGCACTTCTTGATGGGAGCCAACATTGGAATGGCAACCATGTCGATGACCTCTGGCATGCCGCGATCAATAGTCGCGGCCGTTATTTCAGCGCCTCGAATCCTCAAGAGCTTCTGGACGGCTTTCAGGGAGTTCTCGACTCCATAGATGAGCGCAAGGGTTCCAGCAGTTCCGTGGCCACGACCAGCAGCCAGTATCAGGCTGGCACCCTGATGTTCCAGGCGATCTATGATCCCAGCAAATGGTCGGGAGACGTCGAGGCCAAGGATGTCATAACGCTCAACCCGCAGTGGAGCGCCGCCACCCGACTGAAAGCGCTTCTGCAGTCTGGCACCGCCCGCAATATCATTACCAACAGCCCAACCTCCGGACCGATTCCCTTCCTCTGGAGCGTTCTGGATACCAGCCAGCAAAATGCCCTTGATACATTGAACGGCGTTACCGATGGAAAGGGCAGCCTCCGTCTGGACTGGCTCCGTGGTGATGATAGCCAGGAAATTCGTAATGGCGGTTCATTCCGGAACCGGACTTCTCCCCTGGGTGATATCGTTCACTCCGATCCGGTCTTCGTGCCGCCACCCGGGCCGCCTCTGTATTTCTATCCAGACAATCTCGAAACCGCCGCCTACAGCTCGTTTGCGAGCACATATGCCAACCGCACCAAAATGTTACTGTTTGGCGCAAACGATGGCATGTTGCACATTTTGGACGCAAGCAACGGTAATGAACTGCTTTCCTACGTGCCGTCCATGCTGTTCAACAAACTCAGCAAACTGACCGATCCTGCCTATCGCCATGAATTCTATATCGACCAGCCGGTCAGCGTCTGGGACGTGTTCTTCAATGGCGATTGGCACACGGTGGCCATTGGCGGACTCGGCAAAGGTGGTCAGGGCTTGTACGCTCTCGACATTACCAATCCTGCTGCCTTTGCTGAGAGCAATGCGGCCAATCTCGTTCTTTGGGAATTCTCCGATGCGGACGATGCCGACCTCGGCTACTCCTATACCCGACCCTATATCATGCGCATGAACAACGGCAAATGGATGGTTGCATTCGGGAATGGTTACAACTCCATGGAACCCGATGCCAATCCATCGAGCACCGGTGATGCCATTCTTTATCTCCTGGATGTGGAACATGGTGGGAAAGGCGCATCCGGAATATTCCGCAAAATCTCAACGACCGTCGGGGCTGCCGAGGATCCCACCGGCAATGGTCGTGCCAACCGGCTTTCCGACATTACCGCCGTCGACGTCAATCATGATTACATGGTGGATTTCATCTATGCCGGCGACCTGTTCGGCAATCTTTGGAAATTCGATGTTCGTGATCCCGACCCCAACAACTGGGATGTCTATAAGCAGGGGAATACACCGACCCCCTTGTTCGTTGCACGCGACCCATCCGGTAATCCGCAACCCATCACCATGGCCCCCGCCGTGCAATACCACCAAAAGAAACACGGCTTCATGGTATTTGTCGGTACCGGGAAATACGTCGAAGACAGCGATCCGTCCGATCTCAGCCTGCAAACATTCTATGGCATCTGGGATCGCCAGGAATCGAACATCAATACCATTACCCGCAACTACCTCCTGCAACAGCAAATGCTTGGAGAAAACAATAGTCAGTTTTCTGACAACGATGCTCGCCTGACCAGCAACAATGTTCTCAACTGGTACAATGGGTCGGGTTTGCCAACCGGTAATCCGTTAAATGAATTCCTTGGCTGGTATATCGATCTGGCCAATATCGACAGCAATGGAAATCCGATTCTCACTGGAGAGCGCGCTGATGACCATATCTATGTCTTCGGTAATCGTGTCGAATTCCAGACTCTGATCCCGTCAACGGACCCCTGTGTCAGTGGTGGCGAATCATGGCTGTTTGCACTCAATGCAACTACCGGAAGCCGCTTCGAGAACACAACCCCATGGGACTACAATAACGATGGCTCATTTTCGGACGCGGACAAGGTAAACTTCGGTTCCGGCCAGATATGGGGTAGCGGTATTCGCAAACGGACGGGAACCAAGATGTTCCGCACCACCAAGCTTCTCGTGCCCAACCAGTGCCAGGAAATCAATATCCTCAACATGACTGACGGGACAACAGACACCATCACAGGCAACTGTACCGTCAAGGAAGTTGGCCGTCGCTCGTGGCGACAGATTGAAATCAATTGAACGGAGCAACCCCCATGCGCATCAAAACAGGTCTGTTTGGCTGCATCCTTGCCGTGCTGGCAACGACTACCACGATCGGATTTGCGAAGGATGTCGATACCTACACTGGTATCGTCGACCTCATCTCGATCAAAAGCGGTCAAATCATCGTCAATGACCACACATTTCGTTTGAATCGAAATTTTGTCGTAACCAATGCTCAGGGCAAGACCATTTCAGCCTTCAACGTACAACAGGGCTCACGCATCAAGGTACACCTTGATGAAAAGGACAACGTCATCAAGATCGACATCCTGAAATAAACGATCACTTCTAGGTACCCCACATGAAGTCACGGGCAATGGAACACGGCTTTACGCTCATTGAAATGATTGTCACGGTCGCGATTATCGGTATTCTGGCCGCCATCGCGTGGCCGGCTTACGAGAATCAACAACGAAAGAGCCGTCGTACCGATGGCATCCTGGCGCTGGCGAATGCGCGACAAGCACTCATCGCTTATCGTTCCGACAATGGCAGTTATCCACCAACTACTGCCATCGCCACGTCGACCCTGTCCAGCTTTCGCCCCTCTGCGCCGGATGCGCCGCCCATCGACTGCAAGTCGGGCCGGGGCTACCGTTCGGATCTCACCTCCTGCAACGGCTACTATAAGCTCAGCGTCACGAGTGCCGATGCCGACAGCTTCGTGCTGCAGGCCGCCCCCCGGGGGAACTTCACCGATGCCGAATGCGGCAACCTGACCCTGGATCATCTCAACACGCAGGGCCGTTCCGGCACAGCGCCGCTCAAGCGCTGCTGGGCGCAATAGGGAGGCTCCGTTCTCAGCGCAATTCGCGCGGCAGGGAGAACGTGACCGTTTCACGGGGGTGGCCGCTTTCCTGCACCACGTGGGCGCCGGCACCCTGGAGACGGGCGATCACCGCCCGAACCAGCACTTCCGGTGCCGAGGCGCCGGCGGTGATGCCGATGCGGGTCTTGCCTTCCAGCCATTCGGTCTGGATATCGTCGGCGCTGTCGATCAGGTGGGCCGGGGTACCCTGGCGTTCGGCCACTTCCTTGAGCCGGTTGGAGTTGGAGCTGTTGGGAGAGCCGACCACCAGCACCAGGTCGACTTCACGGGCCAGGCGTTTGACGGCATCCTGGCGGTTCTGGGTGGCGTAGCAGATGTCGTCCTTGCGCGGGCCCTGGATGGCGGGGAAGCGCGCCCGCAGGGCGTCGATGACGGCGGCGGTGTCGTCCATGGAGAGTGTGGTCTGGGTGACGAAGGCGAGGTGGGCGGGATCGCGGACCGCGAGCCGGGCCACGTCTTCGGGAGTTTCCACCAGGTGGATCTCGCCGCCGCCGCTGCGCTCGAAACGGCCCATGGTGCCCTCCACTTCCGGGTGGCCGGCATGGCCGATCAGGATCACTTCGCGGCCTTCCCGACTGTAACGCAGTACTTCCATGTGCACCTTGGTCACCAGCGGGCAG
>CAZTJP010000056.1:0-11375 GCA_964613895.1 uncultured Thiotrichales bacterium
CGGGTTGCTCCGAGGTAGCCCCCGATGGGGTCAGGCTTGCGTTATTGCGTTTTGGCGTTCTTCCGACCTCCGCATCCCGGCAGTCACCGGCCGTTCACGGATCGCCGTGAATACATCCCTGTAGGCTCGACGGCCGCTGTCCCTGCGGCCGACGTCCGTGACCGGCCGCTGCCCGCCGGGCTGCTCCGAGGTAGCCCCCTCGAAGGGGTCAGGCTTGCGTAATTGGGTTGTTAGCCCGGATTTCTCACAGGGTCGCAGTCGTGATCCTGTGAGAAATCCAGGTTAGGGCAGGGAGAGGTGAATCTGGTATTCTGCTGGGGTTTTCGTAGTGTCAAGGAAAGGCATGATCATGAATTGGTTGCGCGAGTTGCCGACGGTGCCGTTGGCTGTTGCTGCGGTGTTGATGGCGTTGGCGCCGGTCCAGCCGATGCCGCATTTGATCGAGAAGTTGGGTATGTTGTTTCACGGTGAGTTGGTCCGGCCACTGGATATCTTCGATTTGTTTTTGCATGCCACGCCGATTGTGTTGCTGGTGATCAAGTTGTTCTTTCTGAAGGGCGAGAGGGGTTAGCGGGGGGTGCCGCATTTTTTTCGCAGCAGCGGTTATCTGGAAGATGACCCGGTCGTTTGCGGGGATGGATCGGTGCTTTCGGTGGCTGATTTGCCGCCTTTTCTGCGGACCTTGATGGTGGCCGATGGTACGGTGACGAAGAGCCTCGAGGCGTGGTTCTGGGAGCCGGTGAAAGTGTCGCCGTTGCATCAGAAACGTTTGTTGCTGGAGGCGGCGTTGCCGTTGCTCGAGGTGGAGGCGGGCGCCGAGGTGTTGCAGCGTGAGGTGTGTCTGACCGGGCGTACGACGGGGCGTGATTATGCCTGCGCGCGTTCATTGCTGTTGTTGTCGGCATTGCCGGCGGGGATGCGCGAGGGGATGCTGGAAGGCCGGATCGGGATCGGAGAGTTGCTGCGGGAGCAGGGGGTGGAGACCTATCGCGAGATTGTGGATCTGGGGTATTTGTCGGCGGGTGAGCGTCGGGATGCGTTGCTGGCGCGATTCGAGGGGGATTTGGTGTCGCGCGCCTATCGCATTCGGGTAGCAGGAGAGCCGGCTATTCTGGTGAGTGAGTTTTTCCCGCTGGCGGTGTATCGCGGTTGATCAGGCAGCAGGCGGCTTCGATCAGGGTCAGGTCCTGGCGGCGATGCGTGGGGAACAGGTAGGCCAGCTGGAAGCCCAGTTTTTCCCAGCTCCGCAGGGCGTGGTGATAGTCGGGTGCGCCCTCGTAGAGCGGGGTCCAGGCGATTTCGGTCAGCACGGCGCGTATTCGGGGCAGGCTTTGGCGGGCGCCGGCGATGACCTGCAGGTCGAATCCCTGAGTATCGAGTTTCAGCAGGGTGGGTTTTTGCGTGGTTTCGGTGGGCAGGTGCTGGAGGAAGTGGTCGAGGGTCGTGACCGGGACGGTTTCCTGCTGAACCGGGTTGAGAGGCGTGCCGAACAGTCTTTGTCCGCTGTCAGAGGGTGTCAGAAAGGAGGAGTAGCCGTCGTTGTCGGCGATGTGGATGGTTTGCTGACCGCGTCGAGGGCCCAGGGCGGTATGCCAGCAGTGCCATTGGGGATCCTGGCGGGCGGTTTGGCACAGCCGCTGGTAGCTGGCGGTGACGGGTTCGAAGGAGTGGATCTGGCCGTGGTAGCCGCCTTTGCGCAGTAGTTGTCCAAACTGGCCGTGATTGGCGCCGACGTCGATGACCCTTTCGATGGCGTGCCGTTCGAGGCAGGTGAACAGGTCGCGCCAGCTGGTGACCGACGGTGTTTCGCTGATGACGGTCATTGGCCGGCGGGCTATTTTCTGCTGAACAGGCCTTTCCAGCGCATGAATCCGCGAGGTTGGGGGTCGTTTTTCTGTTCCGGCTCGAGTTCGACCGGCTGTGTTTTGGAGAGTGTCCAGCCCGGCAGGGTGCGGACGCCACTGGAGCCGCAGACCATGCCGAGGTTGTGGGGATCGTAGATCTTGACGAAAGTCGGGCGGGTCTTGTTGTCGGCATAGACGATACCGCAGTAATTTTCCTTGTGTTCGCGGCGCAACAGGGTGTCGATGTCGAGTATGAACCGATGGACGGTTTCTTTGTCGGCGGGTTCGGTCGGCGGTGTTTCGCCGATGGTGTAGATATAGTATCCATCATCGGCGGAGCCATGGATGCCGGTCCACAGTTCATCGAGGTCTTCCCACTTGCGCATGGCGATCAGCTTGCCGTCGAACTGTTCCATGTAGCTGACCGATGGGGGAGCGTCGGCGGCTTCGGTGGTCACCTCTGCATTCTGTGATCCGGCGTTGTCCTGGCTGGGATCCGCGCTGTCGTCGCCGACAGATGCCTGGTCGCCGTCGGGGCCGGAATCCGCGGGCGCGTCGATGCCGGCTGCGGCGTCATCGGTCGGGGGCGGGGCGCTGCCATCCGGAGCGGCTTCTGTATCCGCAGACTGATCGGAATGGGCAGGCGGCGTCAGCGACATGATCCACAACACCGGGGCGGTTTCGTCCACATCGCTGTACAGTCGAACCAGGCCGGGCGCGTCCGGATCATCGATTTCCAGTCGGGGTCTCTGTCCGGCCGCCTGGCTGCGCTGGATCAGGACGTCGGCGCGGATGATGAATTCCTGTACGTCTTCTTCTTCGGATGCGGGGGTGGTCGGCAGTTCTGCCTGTGGGTCGATCAGATACCAGGAGCGGTCAGCCCGGTCGGACAGTGCCGCCAGCATCTCGTCCAGTTTTTGTGGGTCTTCGATGGCATGCAGTGGGGACTGCGTCAGTGTCTCGATCGGGTCGGGCTGTGTCATTCGTCTTGGTCTCCGGTGGGCTCACGGGACCGGCTCGGTGGTTGCGCCCAGCCAGGCGGCGCCGCGAACGCCGCTGGCGTCGCCGAAGCGTGGCGGGGTCAGGCGTGTTCGGACGCAATCCGAGAACACCCAGTGTTTCCATAGAGCCGGTACCCGAGTGTATAACCTGTCGATGTTGGAGAGTCCACCCCCCAGCACGATGACTTCCGGATCAAAGGTATTGATTATGTGAGCCAGGCCACGCGCCATGCGTTGTTCATAGCGTTCGAGCGTGTCATTGGCAGCGTTGTCGCCATGGCTGGCGGCATCTGCAATGGCGCGGGCATCGAGTGTCTGGCCGCTGTGGCGCGTATGATCGGCTGCCATGCCCGGGCCGCTCAGCCAGGTTTCCAGGCAACCTTGCTTGCCACACCAGCAGTCAGGGCCGGGCCATTCTTCTTCGTTCGGCCAGGGCAGTGGATTGTGTCCCCATTCACCGGCGACGCCGTTGCAGCCTTCGATGATCTCGCCGCCGAATACCAGTCCGGCGCCGGTGCCGGTGCCGACGATGACGCCGAATACACTGCGGGCGCCGGCAGCGGCGCCATCGGTGGCTTCCGACAGGGTGAAGCAGTTGGCGTCGTTGGCGATGGCGACGGGCCGTTGTAACAGGGTCTCGATATCGTCGCGCAGCGGCTGGCCATTGAGGCAGACGGAATTGGCATTGCGCATGCGCCCGCTGGCCGGCGACAGTGAGCCGGGCAGGCCGATGCCGACCGTGGCGCGGGTTTGCAGCTGTCGTTCCGCCTGTTCCACCAGGCGAGCCATCGCTTCGAGCGTGGCGCGGTAGTCACCGCTGGGGGTGGCGATGCGCGTTTGCCACAGCGTCTGGCCCGTCGCCGACAGTGCGATGATCTCGATTTTGGTGCCACCGAGATCGATGCCGATGCGGACTGGCGTGGCCATCGCCTCAGTGGCGCAGCATGGGGTGCTGCGTATCGGGTTGCGAATAGCTGCGTTCGTCGATGTAGATGGCGCCGCCGGCAGTGCGTTTGGCGCGCTGTTTGACTTCGATTGCCGCCGCGGTCACTTCGTGATGGCTGGAGAATTTGCCCGGTTCGACCTGGACAGCGCCGAGCGAGAGACTGAAGAAGGGGTGGAAGGTTCGACGCCCCATGCGATCGACAGCATCGATGCCATGGTTGGCGCGATGGGCGTCGGAATAGAATTCGGGGGCCCGGCGGGTGCATTCGCGCTCCATGGCCTCGCAGCGCTCGAACCAGTCCGGACTCTGGAAGACGATGACGAAATCGTCGTCGCGGGTATGGCCGACGAAGTCGAGTTCGGGATCGACATGCGATTGCAGCAGCGCGGCGATGAACAGGATCACATCATCGCCGCGGGCATAGCCGTAGGCATCATTGAAGCCTTTGAAGTCGTTGATATCACAATGTACCACCACGAACAGCTTGCGCGCCTGCAACAGCCGGTCGATGGTTTCATCGATGGGTACTGGGCCTGGCAGTTGTGACAACGGATTGTTGTAGCGTTCGTAGTCGATACGGAACCTCGATATCTGGCGCATCAGATCGACAGCGCGAACCATGCCTTTGTACCGGCCGTGTTTCGTCACCACGGCCAGGTAACCGTGATCCAGAGACAGATGCCGGTTTCGGATCATCCGGCACACCTCGACCAGCTGCGCGCCACTGACGATGACCGGGCATTCGGTACTCATGGCGTCCTGCACCCGCCACCCGGTGCTGTGTACCTCGGGTGAATGGAGGCTGTTGCTGTGGAGGTTGCCCACCAGCCGGTCACCGCTGACGACGGGCAGTGCGACCGTGGCCGGTTGGTGGCGAAAGCCGGCAATGGCTCCAGTTGCTGTTGTGTCCGGAGCCAATGGCTCGCAGTCATGGAGCAGATCGTCGATGACGGCTGGAATGGCGGTTTGTTGTGGGTCTTTATGCATATTCGGGAGCCGTGGGAATGACCACAATGACGTGGCCGGACGCAATTGTAGACTACCTGAGCGCAGATTAGTGCCCACTCGATCATTGTTTACTTTTTGTCGCAGTGTCGGCTGAAAGGTTGATAGCAGGAAAAAAGCCCTGTGACAGCAATCGTTTGAAGCGGTTATCCACAGCCCAGGGCACAGATTGTCCACAGACTTCGCACAATGTAATCCAAGGGCATTCCACAGGATATAGTGCTTGACGGGCGATGAAGACACATCCTATAGTATTGGGACCTTGCTGATGCAGGTCACGCCATCTTCGCGGGCCACTGGCCGAAACGGAGAAATCCGCTCCGGTACTGTGACGAATCAGCCGGGCAGGAGTGACACCAGGAATCCTGCTGGTCTGAAGTTGTCCGGTGTAGTTGTCCGAAGTTTGGTGGTTATATCAAGATTCAGCCGATTTTTTTCATAAATCATGCTTAAGCTGCTGAATCGAAATGATTATATGTAGGGGATCCTTGCAGTAATCAGGTTTCTCCGGGCTGTGGCGACGCTTGCGGCGGTGCGGCTCGGGAATGGTTATGGCGCGCGGTGTCAGCCGTGTGTCAGGGCGTATCACTCATAAAGCCAATCAGTGGAAAGATTCATGGAAACGACATCCGAACAGAACAACCGCCCCACGGGCTCCGCCATTCCACCCACTCCGTTGCAGGCCGATGAGGTTGGCACAGCCGCCCGGCAGGTGACATACCGGGTCATCCGCCGCAACGGCAAGACCACCGCCTTCGACGATACCAAGATCCGGGTGGCGATGACCAAGGCATTTCTGGCGGTTGAAGGCGGCAAGGCGGCCGCTTCCGGACGGGTGCACGAAACGGTGGACCGGCTCACCGATCAGGTCGTCGAGGCGCTGATGCGGCGGGTGCCGGAAGGCGGCACGATCCATATCGAGGATATCCAGGACCAGGTCGAGCTGGCGCTGATGCGTGCGGGTGAGCACAAGGTGGCGCGCGACTATGTGCTGTATCGCGAAAAACAGGCCGAGAAACGCGCCCGGGAAAAGCGCAAGGCGGGCAAGAAAAACCGCCGTACGCCAACCATCGAGATCATCGCCGAGAATGGCGAAAGGCGTGCACTGGATCAGAAACGCCTGCAACAGATCATCAAGGAGGCAGCCGACGGCTTGCCGGGCGTCGATGCCGATCTGATCTTTCAGGAAACCTTGCGCAATGCATTCGATGGCATTGCCGAGAGCGATCTGCGCGCTGCGATCTGCATGAGTGGCCGTGCCCTGATCGACCGTGACCCGAATTACTCCCAGGCCACCGCGCGTCTGCTGCTCGACAATCTGCGGCATGAGGCGTTGACGTTTCTCGAAGGGCAGCCAGTGGAGGCGACCCAGGCGGAAATGGCGGCACGCTATCCGGAGACGCTGGCTCGCTATGTTCGGCGGGGCATCGAACTCGAGTTGCTCGACAGCCGGCTGCTGGAGTTCGATCTCGAGCAACTGGGTGCCGCGCTGAAGCCGGAACGTGATCTGCAGTTCACCTATCTGGGGTTGCAGACGCTCTACGATCGCTATTTCATCCACACCGATGATGGTATTCGTTTCGAATTGCCGCAGATCTTCTTCATGCGAGTGGCGATGGGACTGGCAATCAACGAGATCGACCGGGAAGGCCGCGCGATCGAGTTCTACGATCTGCTGTCGAGTTTCGACTTCATGAGCAGCACGCCGACGCTGTTCAATTCCGCGACCCTGCGGCCGCAATTGTCGTCCTGCTACCTGACCACGGTGCCGGATGATCTCGACGGCATATTCAGTTCGATCCGGGACGATGCCATGTTGTCGAAATATGCTGGCGGGCTGGGCAATGACTGGACCCGGGTGCGCGGCATGGGCGCCCACATCAAGGGCACCAATGGCAAGTCGCAGGGCATCGTGCCGTTTCTCAAGGTGGCCAACGACACTGCCGTGGCAGTCAATCAGGGGGGCAAGCGCAAGGGTGCGATGTGCGCCTACCTGGAAACCTGGCATGTCGATATCGAGGATTTCATCGAGCTGCGCAAGAACACCGGCGACGAGCGCCGCCGCACGCACGATATGAATACCGCCAACTGGATTCCGGATCTGTTCATGGAACGCGTGGCGGAGGACCGCGAATGGACGCTGTTCTCGCCGGATGAGACGCCCGATCTGCATGATCTGACCGGCCAGGCCTTCCGCGAACGGTACGAAGACTACGAGGCCAGGGCGGATCGGGGCGAGATCAAGATCTTCCGCCGCGTCAAGGCGGTCGAACTGTGGCGCAAGATGTTGGGCATGCTGTTCGAAACCGGTCATCCGTGGATCACCTTCAAGGATCCGTGCAACATCCGCTATACCAATCAGCACGTCGGTGTGGTGCATTCGTCCAATCTGTGCACCGAGATCACGCTGCACACCAATGACAGTGAAATCGCCGTCTGTAATCTCGGCTCGGTCAATCTCGCCGCGCATGTCGATGAGAACGGTCTGAACATGGAAAAGCTGGAGAAAACCGTCTCCACCGCCATGCGCATGCTCGACAACGTCATCGACTACAACTATTACTCGGTGCCGCAGGCGCGCCGCTCCAACCTCCAGCACCGGCCGGTTGGATTGGGCATCATGGGCTTCCAGGATGCGCTCTACAAACTCGATCTGGCCTATGCTTCCGAGGCAGCGGTCGAGTTCGCCGATGTCTCGATGGAGGCGGTCAGCTATTTCGCCATCCAGTCCTCCAGCCAGCTGGCCGAGGAGCGGGGACGCTATGCCAGCTTCGACGGCTCGCTCTGGAGTCAGGGCATCTTGCCGATCGACTCGCTGCAACGGCTGCGTGAACAGCGTGGCCGTTATCTGGAAGTCGATGACAGCCACCGGCTCGACTGGGACAGCCTGCGTGAGCGCGTCAGGACGGTTGGTATGCGCAATTCCAACACCATGGCGATTGCGCCGACTGCAACCATCTCCAACATTTGTGGGGTCAGTCAATCGATCGAGCCGACCTACCAGAACCTGTTCGTCAAATCGAACCTGTCGGGCGAGTTCACCGTCGTCAATCCCTATCTGGTCGCCGATCTCAAGGCGCGCGGCCTGTGGGACGATGTCATGGTCAACGACCTCAAGTATTACGATGGCTCGGTACAACCGATCGACCGCATTCCCGACGACCTGAAGGAGAAATACGCCACCGCGTTCGAGATCGATTCACGCTGGTTGGTGGAGGCCGCCAGCCGACGGCAAAAATGGATCGATCAGGGGCAGTCGCTGAACCTCTATATGGCCGAACCATCCGGCAAGAAACTCGACCTGTTGTACAAGCTCGCCTGGGTACGGGGTCTCAAGACCACCTACTATCTGCGCTCGCTGGGCGCCACCCATGTCGAGAAGACCACGCCGGTGGACAGCGGTGGATCGGCAAAAGTGATCCCGCCGGTGGGATCCGCGGCGCCCAAGGCCTGTTCGATCCTCGATCCGGATTGCGAGGCCTGTCAGTAGACCGATGTTGCGGCGGCCCGTTCATGCGCGACTCGACCAGCGGAACGTCCGCCTTCGGTTGCGCGCCAACAGCCGACAGCGCGCCTATCGAATCCATTTGCATAACGCACCCGTTACAGGAGAAAACGCCATGCTCAATTGGGATGATCCCTTGCACAGTACAGCAGTCACTGGCCCAACCAGCCGTTCCCACGAGGCACAGTCGCCGGCGCAACCGCCATTGCCGACAGATGAGATGGCCGGCGAGGCGCTGAGTCGGACACGCGACCAGAACCGGGCGGCCCAAGTGCGGTTGACGTCCACCGAGCCGGTACGCGCCGAGGACAAGCGGATCATCAACGGCATGGCCGATATCAACCAGCTGGCGCCTTTCCGTTACCCCTGGGCCTGGGAATTCTTCCTCAATGCCAACAAGAACCACTGGACGCCGCTCGATATTTCGATGGCGCAGGATGTGCACGACTACCAGCACAAGCTGACGCTGGAGGAACGGCATGTCTATGAGAACGTGCTCTCCTACCTGACCACCTCCGATATTCTTGCGATGCGCAATATCGGCCTGGCGGTGATGGAGAAGATGACCGCGCCGGAGTTGCAGATCTACCAGGCGAGGCAGGTCTTCGAAGAGGCCATGCACACCTGGACCTACCAGCATTGCATCGAGTCCATCGGTCTCGACCAGAGCGAGATCTACAACCGCTATCGCGTCGTTCCCGAGATTCACGAAAAGATCGAGATCGCCAATCGCCGGCTGGAATCGGTCTTGCGCTCGGATATCGATCTGAACGACCAGGATGAACTCGACAATTTCGTGCTGTCATACACGTTCTTTGCGGGCATTTTCGAGGGCGCCTGGTTCTATAACGGTTTCTCGCCCATTTTTGCATTGCAGCGACGCGGACTGATGAAAGGGACGGCCGAACAGCTTCAGTACATCATGCGTGACGAAGTGCTGCATGCCGCGTTCGGTATCCGCGTGGTCAAGGAAATCCGACGTGAAAACAAGGTCACCATCGACCCGAAAGCCATCCGCGAGATGTGGGACGAGGCCGAGGCCGCCGAAGCGGGTTATGCCGGTTATATCCTGCGTGATCCGATCCTTGGCTACAGCAAGGAAGATCATATCGAACAATTCCGTTTCGTCGCCAACCGCCGTGCCCGGCAGTTGGGACTCGATGAACCATTTCCCGGCGCGGAATGTGCCTTGCCATGGCTAGACGAGCAAGCCAACATCCGCAAGGAAAAGAACTTCTTCGAGACACGGGTCACCGAATACCAAACCGGTGGTGCACTGAGCTGGGACTGAACCGTTCGGGATTGCCAATGGCGGCGCGCTGCGGCGCCAGTCGCTTACGAGTCGCCGGACCGACTCTTCTCCGTCTCGGGCGTGTATAGCGAGACACGGTTGCGGCCGTTCTCCTTCGACGCATACAGCGCCCGGTCGGCCTGATCGATCAGTTCAGCCAGCGTCTGCCCGGGATCCGTCAGGACCGAGACACCGAAACTCGAGGTGATTTGCAGGCCATCGATACTGCGCACACCCTTGCCGGCATGTTTTTCGATACTGGCGCGCATGCGTTCTGCGATCTGCAACCCCTGTTGTGCGGAGATGCCAGGTAACACCACACAGAATTCTTCGCCTCCGTAGCGTCCCAGCACGTCATTCTGGCGGATGGCCCGGCTCAGCAACGCGGTGACCACCTTGATGGCGGAATCGCCAATCGGATGGCCGTAGTTGTCATTGATCGATTTGAAGTGATCGATGTCACACATGATGCAGGTCAGCGGCATATTGGTCTGGATACAGAGTTGCAGTTGTTTGCCGGCCTGCTCGAAGAAGGCGCGCCGATTGAGAATACCGGTGAGCTGGTCATGATTGGCCAGCCGGGTCAGCTCCCTGTTTTGGGCTTCGATCCGGCTTTGCGACTCCTGTAGCCTCGCCAGTGCCTGTCGAAGCCGCTGGTTGGCCCGCTCCCGCTCGGTCGTATCACTGAAGGTGATCAGGGCGCCCTCGATTTGCCCTTGTCCATTGCGAACCGGTGAGGCATTGATGGAAACGATTCGGCTGTCGCCATCCGGCTGGGGAATTTTCAGTCCGGATCGGTGAACGGTTCGCTGCTGCCGCAGGGCGGCATGCCAGGGCGTTATGCCCCATTGTGTTTTCATGGGCTCATGGAGCCATTTCAGCTGGGTGGTTTTCTTGCCCAGGGCAGCGTCGGCAGCGTCGGGGTGAAGGTGTTTGAAGTTCTCGTTCACCAACAGGATGTTGTCATGCCTGTCGACGATCATGACGCCTTCCGCCAGCGTATCGAGTGCGGCATGGACACGCTCGGGAATGACCTGGGTGGGATCGAGGTGATTGAGTACCCGTCGCAGATACAGATAATAGAGCAGGGAACCGAACAGCAGAATAGTCAGTGGCAGTGATACCCCGGGTTGCCGCAGCCATTCACCGATACTGCTGTAACGCCGGGGGCGGAAGCTGATTTCTATATACCCCCAGATCTTCTGGTGCAGCAACACCGGGATCTGGACATGATCGAGCGTCGATTTGCCATCGGGTTGTGGCACCCAGTATTTGTCGTGATAGCCGCTTTGTGCAATCAACCGGCCATTGGCGAGACGTATGCCCAGCGACAGGATATCGTCGTCCCTCTGCTGGATATTGCTGATCGTTTCCTGCAGCAGATCGTCGTGCCGGTCGCGCAGCAGAGCCCCCAGTTGCAGCGCCAGGTTGGTGCTCACCTGTTCCCGGATTTCACGCAGTTGGTGGTTGGCATCCGGAATAATGCCTGCCATGGTGTCCAGCAACAGGAACATCATGATGGTCAGTGAGACCAGTCCGAATGTAATGCTGGCAACGGGGCTGAGTCGAAGCGCTTTCACAAAACTGTTCCCGGTGTCGGTCCGGATTTCTCACAGGGTCACGACTGCGACCCGGTGAGAAATCCGGATCAGGTCTGCTGTTCGTTGTTTACGTTTACGGGTTGTACGGGTTATCAGGAGTTATCGGCAGCTTTGCCGATATCTATGCCTTTTATTGCAAGCCCATCTGTTTTTTTATGATCGATTCCGCTCAATCACCGTAG
>CAZTJP010000057.1:0-11277 GCA_964613895.1 uncultured Thiotrichales bacterium
GATCGTGCCAATCGCCCAGGCTTGCGCACTCAGCAGCAGCCCGGCCAGAAGCAACAGTCCGGAGAAAACGCGTTGAATCGGCATAGGGTATTTCATAGTCATCTTGAAACCTGGTTCGCTGGTTTGTGATTGTTTCGGGACGATCGCCGGATCGTTTGCAATACGCGGGGTCCCGTCATCAGGTTAGTCAACCGTGTTCGTAACCACCCGGCAAGTGACAATAATCGGAAACCCGAACTGGATCATCGAATTTCCCTGCCGGGTTTGCATAAAGTTGAATTGCGTCAAGGTTTTCCATCAACCTGCTTCGCCAGCACATCGCCAACAAGCAAAAGGCCGGCATCAGCCGGCCTTTTGGCTTGACGAACGGTATTGCCTCAACCCGCCAGCTTTTCCTGGATGGCTTTGACCACATCCTCGCTGGAGGTGGCGTCGATATCGAGCAACAAACCTTCTTCCTTGTAGAAGTTGGCCAGCGGCGCGGTCTTCTCGTTGTACACGTCGAGACGTTTGGATATCGCCTCCTCGGTCTCATCGTCGCGCTGAACGACATCACCACCACATTTGTCGCACTTGCCTTCGACCTTGGGCGGCATGCTGATGACGTTGTAGATCGCGCCACAGTCCACACAGGTCCGGCGTGTCGTCAAACGACGCAGGATCTCTTCTCTGGGCACATTGAGGTTGACCGCAAAATCCAGCTCGATGCCCAATTTCTCCAGCAGGGCCTTGAGTGCCTCAGCCTGGGGAATGGTGCGCGGAAAACCGTCCAGCAGGAAACCAGGCTTGCAATCGTCCTGCAGCAGACGTTCGCCCATGATGTCCATGATGAGTTCGTCCGGCACCAGATCGCCCGCAGTCATATAGGCTTCCGCCTTCTTGCCCAATTCGGAGCCTTCCTTGACGGCGGCGCGCAGAATGTCGCCGGTGGAGATCTGTACCGACCCATCGATCTTGGTCAGCATTTTAGCGACCGTACCCTTGCCCGCTCCCGGGGCGCCCAACAATATAAGTCTCATGTCTTTCCTCTGTTCAGATTAGATTCCGGATACCCGTGCGGGCCTGCAATCGAAGGCGCGCATTTTGCCGCCTGCGAGCCCATAAAATCAAATGAAAATCATTGATCCGTCCAAAAACCCCGTGAGTGAGCCCGGCTTTGGACAAGATCCTTTCAGTCACTGCCACCCGGCTGCTCCAGAAACAGCAGAATCCCTCGCAGCAATTGCTCGGGCGTCGGTGGGCAACCAGGAATACGCAGATCGACACCGACAACGTTCTCCACCGCGCCACTACTGGCATAGCTGATGCCGAATTCACCACCATCACAGGCGCAACTGCCGGCGGCAATGACGTAACGCGGCCTCGGTGTGGCTCGCAAGGTGCGCCGCAAAGCCGTTTCCATGTGACGGGAAACCACGCCGGTCACCAGCAAGACATCGGCATGACGGGGAGAAGCAACGAAATGCACGCCAAAGCGTTCGACATCGTAATAAGGGTTGTTGAGCGCATGGATTTCCAACTCGCAGCCGTTACAGGAACCGGCATCCACTTCGCGCACTGCGAGGCTGCCCGCAAACTTGCGGTCGATATGACGCTTGACCTCGATTCCGAGGCGCTCCAGCTCGGCATCATCACGGGCCGGAGGCGGTTCAGTGACCACACCCGTGCGGAGACTTTTCCACAATACTTTCAGCATCGACTCAGTCCGGAGTTTTCAATCTCAAAGATCATGGCCGGCATAGGACCCATTGACGGATTTGTTGCACACCGGAAAATCCGGAACGATATTGCCCATGACGATGCGCTCCAGCGCCGGCCAGGTATGCCAGCTCGGGTCACGCGGAAAATAGCGTGCCACGCGACCATCCTCATCGAAACGGACATAGGCCAACGTCTCACCACGCCAGCCGTCCACCACGCCCAATCCCTCGCAAGGCGCAGAGTGTGGCGTTGCTTCGATGCGTACCGGGCCATCCGCCAGGCCGCCGAGCAGACGGTCCATCCATTCCAGGCTGACCAGCACCTCTTTCATTCGCACCCGCACCCGGGCCGCGACGTCGCCCTGCTCGTGCACGACCGGCTCGATCGCCAACTGATCGTAAGGCGCATAGGGATTGTTGCTGCGCACATCGAAGCCACAACCACTGGCCTTGCCGACATAGCCGGTGCAACCCAACTCGCGGGCGCTGTCATGACTCAGACGCCCCGTCGTCAGCAGACGATCTTCAAGTGCCGGCTGATCATTGAGCACATCGAAGAGCCGCGAGGCTTCCACGCTCAGCGCCTGCATGTCGGCACGCAATTGGGCGATGGCTTCCACGTCCAGATCGACCGTCACACCACCGACGACGAGCACATCCATCAACAGCCGATGACCAAACAGCTCGGCATTTCGGCGTTGGATCTCCTCGCGCAGCCGGCTGCATTGCATTTGTGCAAAGGCAAAACCGACATCATTACAGATCGCGCCGATATCGCCGATGTGGTTGGCGATACGCTCGCGTTCGGCCAGCAAACCGCGCAGCTGCAACGCACGACGCGATGGCACGATTTTCCAGGCGCGTTCAATCGCCTGACAAGCCGCCCAGGCATGCGCCACGGCACTGTCACCCGACACACGGGCCGCCAGCTTCAATAACCCATCGGCATCGCGTCCCACCGCCCGTTTCTCGACACCGCGATGGACATAGCCTAGATGCTGTTCGAGATTCAGCACTTCTTCGCCCACGGCCTGAAAACGGAAATGTCCCGGTTCGATGATACCGGCGTGTACCGGCCCAACTGGGATCTCGTAAACGCCGCTGCCCGCGATCCGTTCGAACGGATAATCACCATCTGCCGGTGTGCGAGCCGGGGGCGCACCGTCGGGCGACGCTTTGCGACGGAGCGGAAAACAATCCTCATCCCAGGCCTGATGACGCGTCCAGCGGCGCGTATCGGGCGCCTCGGCAAATTCGATGCCCAGCAGATCATGAATATGCCGCTCCATCCGATCCGCAGCGGGATAGAACGGCGCCTGGGAAGGCAGCGCGAGCTTTGAATCGAGGGCCAGACCCGTCTCCAGCATCAGATAGTCGCCCTCGTTCTCGAAACAACTGAAGAGGCGCATCTCCTGCGCGTGCTCATCTGCCCAGATCGCCGACCAGCGATAACCTTCGGCAGCAGCCACCTCGGCCACCCGCCCCCAGTTCTCGGGATCGATCTCCAGCACCTGCGCCGGCGATAATTCACGCACCGCTTTTGGCCCGACCATGACATGTTCATCCTCGAGACGCGCCAGAAAACCCGACAGCCAGTCGAAACGATTCATGCCCGGACCTCCGCTCCGATACCCCTGCTCACAGCATGCCCCTCCCGGCGATCAGTTGCGTCACCTCATCGATCCAGTGGGAAAGAAAGCTCGGCAACGCCAGCCCCAGCCAGAGCACCAGCATCAGATGCACCACCACTGGCGCCATGTTGGCGCGGACGGGTTTCTGTCCCTCGGGCGCCGGCCCATAGACGACCGGGTGGATGTAACGAAACAGTCCGGCAAAGGCAATGGCCAGCCCGGACAGCAGAATACCGGTCAGCCACGGCCAGCTGTGCATGGTGGCAGTGAGGATCAGAAACTCGCTGGTGAACACGCCGAATGGCGGAAACCCGGCGATGGCGGCAACCCCAAGCAACAACCCCCAGCCCACGCTGGGTTGGGTGCGAATCATGCCTCGAATATGCTCGAGCGACTGGGTGCCAGCGATATGGGTGGCATGCCCGACGGTAACGAAAATGGCCGACTTGGTCAGCGAATGCACCAGCATGTGCAACAAGGCGGCAAACGTCGCCAGTGGCCCGCCAATGCCAAAGGCGAAAGTCATCAACCCCATGTGCTCGATCGAGGAATAACTGAACATCCGCTTGATGTCCCGCTGCCGATGGAGAAACAGCACCGCCATCGAAAAAGACAGCAAGCCAAAAACCATCATCAGATAGCCGCTCAGATCGGGCAATCCCGCGCTGTGCAGCGACGGCCCCACCAGCATCTTGAAACGCACCACGGCGTACAGCGCGACGTTGAGCAGCAGACCGGACAACACCGCAGACACAGGCGTCGGCCCTTCCGAATGCGCATCCGGCAACCAGAAATGCATCGGCGCCAATCCCACCTTGGTGCCATAACCCACCAGCAGAAAGACGAACGCCATGCCCATGACCGTGGGGTGCATTTCCGCCGCATGGGGATAGAGAATGCTCCAGGTCAGACCATCCTCCGGTCTGCCCACCAGCGGTTGCGCCGCAAAATAGACCAGCACCGTGCCAAACAGCGCCAGCGCGATGCCAACGCCACAGAGAATGAAATACTTCCACGCCGCCTCGATCGCTTCGGGCGTGCGGTAAAGGCTGACCAGCAACACCGTCGCCAGCGTCGCACCCTCGACCGCCACCCAGAGAATGCCCAGATTATCGGTGGTCAACGCCAGCAACATGGTCAACTGAAACCCCTGAAACATGGCGTGATAGAGCCGCATGCGCTTGCGCGTGAGCCGTCCCTGATGACACAGCTCGGTCATGTAGGGCCGTGAAAAGATCGCGGTGGTGAAACCGACAAAGGTGGTCAAACCCACCAGATAGACATTGAACGCATCGATGTGAAAACCATGCGCGACGAACCCGCCCTCCCGAAACACCCGCCAGCCGAGCAGCATCGCCGCCAGCCATTCACCCAGCGTCAGCAACAGATTGATCCAGCCAGCCACCCGCAGCGAGGGCACCAGCGCCAGGCCAAGCATGCCCAGCAGCGGCAGTCCCAGTATCCAGTTGAGCATTGCCATCACAAATCCTCCCGTTCGGACAGCCGGTTGAGGCGATCCACATCCAGCGAATCGATGCTCTCGCGAATCTGGAAGAAAAACACCCCGAACACCACCGCGGCAACCAGAATATCGAAAGCGACGCCCAACTCCACCACCAACGGCATGCCGCGCGTGGAAGCAACCGCAGCGAGGAACAAGCCATTCTCCATCGACATGAACCCAAGCACCTGCACGATCACCTGCCGCCGCGCCACCATGCACCACAGCCCCAGCAGCACCACCGCCAGGCTGATGGCAATGATATTACGGGTTGCGGCAAACTCGAGGCGCTCGATCGGCAACACCGCCCAATAGCTGAAGATCACCAGCCCAGTGCCAAACAGTACCTTGAGCACTGGATGAGAAAGCGTTTCGATCTCCCGCTCCAGCTTCATCTTTCGCACCGCCCGATGCAGCGCCCAGGGAATCAGCAATGCCTTGAGCAGCAGCGTCAATGCCGCTGAAACCAGTAGATGATGTGCGCCAGTCACCACGGCCACCAACACCGTCACGGCCGCCACCAGCGCGCCCTGCCAGGCAAAACTATGGATCGAAGCCGTGATCCGTACCTGGGACAACAACGAGAACGAGGCCAGCAAAATCAGCGCAGCCATGACAAAGATGCCCTGCTCCGGCAAACTCAATTGCAGCATGTTCATGGCCCGGTCTCCAGAATGACCTGGGACAACAGCCCCAGGGTCGCCAACAAAAAGGCGAGATTGAGAAAAACCGGCGCCCGGAACAGACGCATCTTGGCCAACACCGTTTCGGTCACGGCCAACATCACCGCGGCAATCGCCAGTTTGCCGACCAGCACCAGCAGGCTCCAGCCCAGCGCCGTCGCCGTCACCTGCACAGCAATGCCCCACGGGAAAAAGACATTGATCAGCAACACCGCATACAGCATCAGCTTGATCTGGGCGGCCCATTCCATCAAGGCCAGATGACGCCCCGAATACTCCAGAATCATCGCCTCGTGGATCATGGTCAACTCAAGGTGCGTGGCCGGGTTGTCCACTGGAATTCGCCCGGTCTCGGCGATCGCCACCAGAATCAGCCCCAGCAGCGCAAACAGGTAGGAGGGGTGCAACACCAGCCCGATTCCCAGATTGAGTTCGATGACACGCGACAGATTGGTGCTGTGCGCCGTCATGGCCAGCGTGAATACCGCCATCAGCATGGCCGGCTCGGCCAGTGCCGAAATCAACATCTCCCGCGAAGCGCCCATGCCGCCGAAAGCCGTGCCCACATCCATCCCCGCCAGCGCCAGGAAAAACCGCGCCAGCGCCAGAAAACCAACCAGCACGATCACATCGGCCGCCGCCGATGCCGGCGAGCCAACGATCAGCAACGGAACGATCATCGCCGCCATCAACGTGCTGCCAAAAACGATATAGGGCGCCGCGCGAAATACCGGCGAAGCCGTATGCGCCACGATTGCTTCCTTGGCCAGCAATTTGCGCAGATCCCGATAGGGCTGCCACAACGAAGGGCCGCGCCTGTTCTGCAGGCGCGACTTGATACGTTTCACCCAGGCCACCAGCAGCGGCGCCAGCAATACGTACAACGCGCCCTGCAACAGCACCAGAAAAACGCCGACCAGTGTTACAGAATCAGCCATAACAGCACCAGCAATGTTCCCAGCATCCAGCCCAGATAGTGACGCACCTGACCCGACTGAATGCGACTCACCAACCTGGCCAGATCGAGCACTCGACGCGCGATGGGGTTGTAAAGAAGATCCCAGAAGCGATCGGTGACATGCAGAAAATGCCGCCGCCCGCCGTCGGACAGTGTTTCGACGCCTTCGTCGATATGAAACAGCAAGCCATAGACCCGGCGAATGGGTTGGGCGAATGCACTGGCGGTATATTGCATGCGCGCATTGGGTGGTGAAAAACCACAATCCCAGGCATCACAGCGTCGTACCCGACGGACTTTGCCCCGGCGCAACAGCAAGGCAACGCCACCCCAGGTCAACAAGACGGCCACCAGCAACAGTGGCGCGGCATAGCTCGCCACCTCCGCCTTGACCGGCGTCAGCCACAACCAGCCGTGACCGGCGTAATGCGTCAGCCCCTGCCCCAGCAACGCCTGGGGAATCGTATTGAGCACTGCCACCACATTGGTGGGCAACACCCCCAGCAGCAGACACAGCAGCGCCAGAAACCCCTGTGCCAGGCGCATGCTCAGGGAAACCTCTCGCGCCCGACGGGCCGGCCGGCTGCGCGCCTGCCCCAGGAACGACACCCCGTACACCTTGACGAAACAGGCTGCCGCCAGCGCCCCGGTGAGCGCCAGCATCGCTGCCGCCAGTGGAACCAGGCTGCGCAGAATGCCATTTTCCAGCGCCCAGGCCTGCAACGCCGTCTGGAAAGTCAGCCACTCGGAAACAAACCCGTTGAAGGGTGGCAATGCCGCAATCGAGATACAGCCGATCAGAAAAAACAGTCCAGTCCACGGCATACGCCGCAACAGGCCGCCCATGTGCTCCATATCACGCTGATGGCTGCTGTGCAGAATCGCGCCGGCGCCGAGAAACAGCAGTCCCTTGAAGACTGCATGGTTGATGGTGTGGTAGAGCGCCGCCACCAGACCGAGCGCCGCCAGCAGCGGGTGGCCAGCGCCAGCGAACAGCAGTGACAAGCCCAACCCCATGAAAATGATGCCAATGTTCTCCACCGAGTGATACGCCAGCAGCCGTTTCAAGTCGTGCTGCATCAGTGCCGCCAACACCCCGTAGAGCGCGGAGATACCACCAATCAGCAATACCGCCACGCCCCAACCCCATTGGGGGTCTCCCAACAGGTCGAAGACAAAACGAATGAATCCATAGACCGCCACCTTCAGCATCACGCCCGACATCAGCGCCGAGACGTGCGAAGGTGCCACCGGGTGCGCTTCTGGCAACCAGACATGCAAAGGCACCAGACCTGCCTTCATGCCGAACCCCACAAAGGCCAGCACGAAGGCAATCGACGCCCACAGCGGCGAAAGGCTGGCGCTGCGCATCGCCTCGAAAGCGAAGCCACCACCAAAACCACCCAGTACGCCAAAACCGAGCAGAATCGACAAGGCACCGACATGGGCCATCAACAGATAAGTGAACGCGGCGCGGCGATTGGAAGAATTGTCATGCTGCCAGACCACCAGAAAATAGGAAGACAGCGACATCAGCTCCCAGGCGATCATGAACATGAAAGCATCGGCTGCCAGCACCACCAGCATCATGCCCGCCACGAACAGCCCCGTGAACAGGCCCAGCGCCACCAGCGAATCGCGGCCAGATTCGTATTCACGAACATAGCCGTCGGCATAGAGTGCCGTGGCGGCAGTCAGCAACCCCACCAGCAGCAAGAAGAATCCCGACAATCCATCGAGACGCATTTGCCAGGGCAGCCAGGGCAAGCCCAGCGGCAACCGCCCCTGGTAGACCGCGCCGTCCATCAACACGCCAATCCCGCCCAGCACGGCGGCCACACCCGCCAGCCCCAGCAATGGCAACACCAGCAACCGCAGTGCGCGCGGCTGCTGCGTCAGCATCAGGGACGCTAGCGCCGAGGCGAGCGCCAGCACCACCGCCAGATTCGCACTGGCAATCGGCAACACGCTGGTCATTGTTCTTCTTCCCGCAGGTTTGAGCGTATCAACCGAACGCCACGTCCCTCACCTTGACACACGGCGCCCTCACCGATCAGTTCCACACCAGCCTGGCGCAGCGCTTCGACCACCTTGGTCAGTGATTCGACGCTGCCGCCAACCACGCCAGGCGCGGATTCCATGCGCTGGATGGTCGGTAGCGACAGCCCTGCCCGTTCCGCCAAGGTATTTCTGTCCATATTGAGCAGCGCACGAGCAGCCTTGAGTTGGGGGCCAGTGATCATGAAGTCCCTATCCAGAAATTTTATAGATCTTAATTGATATATTACCTATCAATACTGAAATAATAAACCCCCAACCTGACGATTGAAAGCATTTGATTTGAGTCAAGGCATGCCTTTTCTCCCCATCACTAGAATGCAACCAATGACATAGCGACTCCGCGGGCAATCCGCTGGCGGACCGGGATTCTGGAGATCCGAGGATGCAAATCCGGCTCATACTCGCAACCATCGTCTTGACCACCGTCGGCATGCAATCTGCTGTTGCATTCGATGCAGATCCTGTCGATGGCTTGCGCCGTGAAGCCCGGCAGTTGACAGCCCGTTTCGCGAAGGCGCTCAAGTCGGAACTGAAAAAGGCGCTCAAGGAGGAAGGGCCGGCACAGGCCATCGAGATCTGTCACCTCAAGGCCCCGGATATCGCCAAGGATCTCTCGGATCAGACAGGATGGAACATCCGGCGCACCAGTCTCAAGGTGCGCAACCTCGAGGACGCGCCAGACAAATGGGAAAACCAGGTGCTCGAACGCTTCGAGAAGATGAACGCAGCCGACGCTCCCGAAGATGCCATGGAATACAGCGAGATCGTTGCGGACAAGCATGGCCGGAAGGTTTTTCGCTACATGAAAGCCATCCCGGCACGGCGCATCTGCCTGAAATGCCACGGCGAGACCATTGCGCGCCCGGTGCAGAAGCAGCTCGACAGTCTGTACCCGTTCGATCAGGCAACCGGGTTCACCGAAGATGATCTGCGTGGCGCCTTTTCCTTGAGCAAACCCATGGATTGACCCGGAGTTTTTTCCCAACCGTCCCAGGCGGTGAATGAAAACGTTTCCCTCAGCCAACAAACCGGAGACCGAAACCATGCAAACCTTCAAATCCGCCCTGACAGGCACCAAACGAATCAGTCCGGGCCTGCTGGCCCTGTCAGTACTGCTGGCGCTGCCAGCCGCTCAAGCCACCGACTACAAGGACATCAAGCCAGCCACGCATATCAAGGGCCGCTCGATCGTGGAATTCGTCAGCTCGGAATGCGGCGGCTGTCATAACCCCAAGCTGACTGGCGCGACTGGTCCCAATATCACCAAGAAACGGATTCATGAAGGTGACAAAAGCAAGAAAGCCGGGCGTTTCACCTATCCACTGAGCAAGGAACTCATCTATGCCACCATCTCCAAAGGCCGTCCAGGCACCTCGATGCCGACCTGGAGTTCCGACGCCAACCCGATTGGCACGGCGCTGACCGAAGGCGAGATCAAAGCTATCACCGAGCATATCTACAACGTCGATCCTCCCAAGGACTTTCACTGGGGCATGGAAGACATGCTGCGGACGCTGCAGCCGGTCAAGACATCGATTGCCTCCTGTCATCCCGCAGCCAGCGTCGATGACCTGCTGCTGGTCACCGAACGGGAAAATTTCAGTGTTGGCGTCATCAACACCAAAACCCAGGAAGTCGCAGGCCATCTGCCGGCTGGCGCACGCGCACACGGCTACACCTTCAGCCCGGACGGACAATATGCCTATAACCTCGGTCGGGACGGCTGGCTGTTTCAGTACGATCTGAAAAACCTCAAAGCCCTCCGCAAGGTTCGGCTGGGACTCGATGCGCGCGGCATAGCCATTTCCGACAATGGCAAATATCTGCTCACCGGCATGTACATCCCCACGCAAGCCGTGATCGTCGATGCCATTACACTGAAACCGTTGAAGATCATCGATACCCACGGCGTCAAGGATCCCGACGGCGACATCGTCGATTCACGCATCTGCTCGGTCAACGATGTCGATCCCAACAAGGTCGGTCCGTATTTCCTGATGGCGCTCAAGGAAGGTGGCCAGGTATGGCGCATCGACTGGAGCAAACCCGATTTTCCGATCGAAAAGGTCGCCAATGTCGGCAAGATCCTCCACGATGGCTTTCTGACACCGGACAACAAGACGTTCTACCTCGCCTCGCAAAGCTCCGACTGGGTTGCAGCGATCGACGTCAAAAGCATGAAGGTCATCAAACAGATCAAGACCGGCAAGAAACCCCATCCGGGTGAAGGCGCGATCTGGGAAGCTGATGGGGTCCAGTACGCCGCCACACCGCATATTGGTGACAACAAGGTCACCATCTGGCGTACCGATACCAACGAAATCGTTGGCCATGTACCCACCGGATCACCCGGCCTGTTCATTCGTACGACCGAGAACATGAAATATGTCTGGGCAGACTCGGTCTTCCCCCCCAAGTCGGAAGACATCACCGTGTTCGAGAAAAAACCGCCGTTCAAACTGGTCAAGCACATTACCGATGGTACCCAAACGCTGCATGCGGAGCCCGATACCGACGGCAATTTCGTCTACATCTCGGACTGGAAGGAAAATGTCGTACGCGTGTACAACGAAAAAACACTTGAACTGGTCAAAACACTCAAAGGACTGAAAACACCCACCGGCATCTTCGCGGTACACCGCCGCCATGAAACCGGTGGACACTGACCACACCGTATGAGCCATGCTACAACTGGGGCGCTGGAAACAGCGCCCTTTATTTTCCAACCCGGATTTCTGCCAGA
>CAZTJP010000058.1:0-11210 GCA_964613895.1 uncultured Thiotrichales bacterium
CGGGGCAGGGTTTTTTCGGCGTCGAAGCCGATGGTTTGCAGCGTCTCGTCGAGCGCATAGCTCAGTCCCCGGCGGGTCAGATAGGTGAGCAAGCGGCTGGCGAGTTCACGAGTCAGCGGCTCATCGACCGGTTTGACCGCGATGCCAATGTGTTGAAATGTCGTCATGTGGACCAAGTATACAAGACATGAACGCCGCTGGATTCCGGCAAGTTACCGGAATGGCCGGCTGAATTTGTCAATGGGTCACCGTGGCCGGCTCGTTGCGGCATGGTAAGATGTGGCGCCATACCGGGCTTGTGATTGGGGAATCGAACCAGCGATATGACTACGTCAGAGAACAACGTCGATATGTTGAGCGACCGCGCACGCAAGTTGTTGCGGGCGCTGGTACAGCGCTACGTGGCTGAAGGTCAGCCCGTGGGCTCTCGTACGCTGGCGAAGTTTTCCGGTCTGCGTGTCAGCCCGGCGACGATCCGCAACATCATGGCCGATCTGGAGGACATGGGTCTGGTCACACAGCCGCATACTTCCGCCGGACGGATTCCGACCACAGCAGGCTACCGGGTCTTCGTCGATACCATGTTGCAGGCCCGGCCGCTCAACGAAAGCGTGGTGCGAGACCTCGAAGCAGAACTGGGCAGCGCGCCCGATTCCACCGCCCTGTTGCGTTCCGCCACGGAGCTGCTGTCCGGCATCACCCATATGGCGGGCGTGGTCACACTGCCGCGCCAGGACAAGGCCACCTTGCAGAAAATCGAATTCGTCAAACTGGAGGGCAACCGCGTACTGGCCGTGCTGGTGCTCGCCCATGGAGAAATCCAGAATCGCCTGCTGTCGCTGGATCGCGACTTCTCGCGTGATGAATTGCAACAGGCCGCCAATTATCTGACGCAGGAATATGCCGGTCTCGATCTGGCGCAGGCGCGGGACAAGCTGCTGCAGGAGCTGCGTGATATCCAGCACGATATGAACTCGCTGATGGAGTCGGCGATGACATTGGGCGATCAGGCGCTGGCAGAAGCTTCGGAGCCTGACTATGTGATGGCGGGTGAGACCCGGCTGATGGCTTATGATGATCTCTGGGACCTGCAACGTCTGCGCGAACTGTTCGACAGCTTCAGCGCCAAGCGCGACGTGCTGCACATTCTCGATCGCTGTACCAATGCCAAGGGTGTACAGATTTTCATCGGTCAGGAATCGGGCAGCAAGGCGCTGGACGATTGCAGCGTGGTGTCGGCACCTTATTCGGTGGATGGTGCCATCGTCGGCGTGATGGGCGTGATCGGCCCGACGCGCATGAACTACGACAAGGTAGTACCGGTGGTCGACGTGACAGCGCGTTTGCTTGGCGCAGCCTTGAATTCCCGCTAGCCGCCCCCAACTGGTAATCCAACTGATTTTTCGAAGGCTGCGCCCGAGCGGGCGGCGGATCTTTGTGGCTGTCCCGAATTCGGGTGGATAAGGAGAATGAATCAATGCAGAATGACGAACATTTGGTGGATGCGGCGGAGGAAGAAACCGCCGATGAGCAAGCGATGAGCGAAGACGAGACCGTTGGCACCGAGCCAGCCGGACAAGACGAACAGCCGTCCACGGACGGGGTGGAGGATATGGAGAAGGAACTGGAAGCAGCCAAGGCCAGGGCTGAAGAGAACTGGAACAAGGTGCTGCAGCTCATGGCCGAGCAGGAAAACATGCGCAAGCGTTCCCAGCGGGATATCGAGAACGCTCACAAATACGCGCTCGAAAAATTCGTCGATGAACTGCTGCCGGTGGTCGACAGTCTCGAAATGGGGCTGGTGGCGGCCTCCGAGGCCCGCGATGCCGACAAGCTTCGGGAGGGCACCGAGCTGACACTGAAAATGTTTCTCGGCGTGTTGGAGAAGTTTGGTGTGGAGCAGATCGATCCCACCGGCGAGAAATTCGATCCCGAGCATCATCAGGCGATGACCATGCAGGAAAATCCCGAACTCGAGCCCAATACGGTGATTTCGACGATGCAGAAAGGCTATCTGCTGAACGGGCGCCTGATTCGGCCGGCGATGGTGATCGTTTCGAAATAGCGCTTGAATCGGTTGGGTGCCACCCCAATATCCGAAGCAGGCTTTAACACAGAACCATCGGGTTCAAACAAGATTCGCTTTAATTGAGGAGCAAAAGAATGGGAAAGATTATCGGTATCGACCTGGGAACCACCAATTCCTGTGTGGCGGTGATGGATGGAGACAAGCCGCGCGTGATCGAGAACAGCGAGGGTGATCGCACCACACCGTCGATCGTCGCCTTCACCGACGACGAAGTGCTGGTGGGTCAGTCGGCCAAGCGCCAGGCGGTGACCAATCCGGAAAAAACACTGTTTGCCGTCAAACGCCTGATCGGTCGCAAGTTCGACGAAGAGGCGGTTCAGAAAGACATCAAACTGGTGCCTTACAAAATCGTCAAGGCCGACAATGGCGATGCCTGGGTCGAGGTCGATGGCAAGAAGATGGCGCCGCCGGAAATTTCCGCGCGCGTCCTGGGCAAGATGAAAAAGACCGCCGAGGATTATCTCGGTGAGCCGGTCACCGAAGCGGTGATCACGGTTCCAGCCTACTTCAACGATTCCCAGCGCCAGGCCACCAAGGATGCCGGCCGGATCGCCGGGCTGGATGTCAAGCGGATCATCAATGAGCCGACCGCTGCGGCACTGGCCTACGGCATGGACAAGCAGAGCGGTGACCGCACCGTGGCGGTATTCGACCTCGGCGGCGGTACCTTCGATGTATCGATCATCGAGATTGCCGAAGTCGATGGCGAGCATCAGTTCGAAGTGTTGTCCACCAATGGCGACACCTTCCTCGGTGGCGAGGATTTCGACCTGCGGCTGATCGATTATCTGGCCGACGAATTCAAAAAGGACAACGGCGTCGATCTGCACAACGATCCGCTGGCGTTGCAGCGGCTGAAGGAAGCGGCGGAGAAGGCCAAGATCGAGCTGTCCACCAGTCAGCAGACCGATGTCAACCTGCCTTATATCACCGCCGATGCCTCCGGCCCGAAACATCTCAATATCAAGGTCACCCGGGCCAAGTTCGAATCCCTGGTCGAAGACCTGATCCAGCGCACCATCGAACCTTGTAAGGTCGCGCTCAAGGATGCCGGCATGTCCGCCTCCGAAGTGGACGACGTCATTCTGGTCGGTGGTCAGACCCGGATGCCCAAGGTACAGGAAGAGGTCAAGAACTTTTTCGGCAAGGAGCCGCGCAAGGATGTCAATCCGGACGAAGCGGTGGCCATCGGCGCCGCCATCCAGGGCGGCGTGCTCGGCGGCGATGTCAAGGACGTGCTGCTGCTGGATGTGACACCGCTGTCACTGGGTATCGAGACACTGGGTGGTGTGATGACCAAGCTGATCGAAAAGAACACCACCATTCCGACCAAGGCGACCCAGGTCTTCTCGACCGCCGATGACAACCAGTCGGCCGTGACCGTGCATGTGCTGCAAGGCGAGCGCGAACAGGCGGCCGCCAACAAGTCGCTTGGACGGTTCGACTTGCAGGACATCCCGCCGGCCCCGCGCGGCGTGCCGCAGATCGAAGTGACCTTCGATATCGACGCCAACGGTATTCTCAATGTCTCCGCCAAGGACAAGGCCACCGGCAAGGAGCAGTCCATCGTCATCAAGGCGTCCAGTGGTCTGTCGGAGGAAGAGATCGAGAAAATGGTCAAGGACGCCGAGGCCCATGCCGAGGAAGACCGCAAGTTCCAGGAACTGGTGACCGCACGCAATGCGGGCGATCAGATGGTGCATGCGACCGAAAAGGCGTTGGCGGATCTGGGCGACAAGGTTTCCGACGCCGAGAAGTCCGAGATCAACGCCGCGATGGAATCACTGAAGAAGGCATTGACCGGCGACGACAAGGCGGCAATCGAATCCGCCACCCAGAAGTTGGGCGAATTGTCCGGCAAGCTGGCGGAGAAAGCCTACGCTTCACAGTCGGCTGAAGGCGGCGCCGAGGCATCCGCAGGCAGCGCTGGCGATGGCGCGAGTGCGGCATCGGATGACGATGTGGTCGATGCCGAGTTCGAGGAAGTCGACGACAAGAAATCCTGAGTCGGCAGAACGCAGCTGGCCCGTCCAGGACGGGCGAACGGGCGGCTTTTCGGTGAGAACCGAAGAGCCGCCTTTGTGTTGGCGTTGTTTGCCGGCGCAACAACCGCCATAATCGAGAGTTCTGGAGGCTTGGCGACAATCCATGGAAAAAAGAGATTATTACGAGATTCTTGGCGTTTCGAGGACTGCCAGCGGCGCTGAATTGAAAAAGGCCTATCGGCGCCTGGCGATGAAATATCACCCGGACCGCAATCCGGATGATGAAGAAGCGGAGATGCGCTTCAAGGAGGTCAAGGAAGCCTACGAGGTTCTCTGTGATTCCCAGAAACGCGCCGCCTATGACCAGTTCGGTCATGCGGGCGTGGATGGCCAGGCGGGCGCCGGTGGCGGCTTTGGTGGCGGCGGTTTCGGCGATATCTTCGGCGATGTGTTCGGCGATATCTTTGGTGGTGGGCGCAGTGGCCGGCAATCCGCCTATCGCGGCGCCGATCTGCAATACAATCTCGAACTGACGCTCGAGGAAGCCGTGTTCGGCGTCGACAAGGAACTCACCATTCCGCGCATGGAGGAGTGTGATTCATGTCACGGTACCGGCGCGAAGGAAGGCACCGAGCCGCTGACCTGTCACACCTGCCATGGCGTCGGTCAGGTGCGCATGCAACAAGGCTTTTTCTCGGTGCAGCAGACCTGTCCTACCTGTCGCGGTTCCGGCAAGGTCATCGCCGACCCCTGTACCAGTTGCCATGGTGAAGGGCGGCTGGAGAAGCAGCGCCGCATTGCCGTCAAGATCCCCGCCGGTGTCGACAGCGGCGACCGGGTGCGGTTGTCGGGCGAGGGGGAAAGCGGCATCAATGGCGGCCCGCCGGGTGATCTGTTCGTTCAGGTGCATGTGCGCCAGCACAGTTTGTTCGAGCGCCAGGGCGATGACCTGTTCTGCAAGGTGCCGATCAGTTTCGTCACCGCGACGCTCGGTGGTGAGCTGGATGCGCCGACGCTGGATGGCAAGGTGAAGATCAAGATTCCACCCGAGACCCAGACCGGCAAGCGTTTCCGGTTGCGCGGCAAGGGCGTCAAACCGGTCAGGGGCGGTCCGCAGGGCGATCTGATCTGCGAGGTGGTGGTCGAGACGCCGGTCAAGCTCAACAAGGAGCAGAAGCAACTGCTGAAGCAGTTCAGTGAGTCGCTGGAACAGAGCGGCCGCAAGCACAGCCCCCAATTTCATTCCTGGACCGATGGGGTCAAGGGTTTTTTTGAAGACATCAAGGAAAAATTCAAGCAATGACGAATATTGCCATCGCGGGCGCGGGTGGCCGCATGGGCCGAACCCTGATCCAGGCCTGCCACGATTCGGAGGCGGTGACCTTGACCGCAGCGACCGAGCGGCCTGAAAGTTCACTGTTGGGCGCGGATGCCGGTGAGCTGGCCGGGCTCGGCGCCAATGGTGTCCGCATTGCCCCTTCGCTGGCCGAGGCCGGAGATTTCGATGTGCTGATCGATTTCACCGCGCCGGCCGCGACGTTGGCGCATCTGGCGTTCTGTCGTGAGCACGGCAAACGCATGGTGATCGGCACCACCGGCATCGATGAGGCGGGCCAGCAGCAGTTGCGGGATGCGGCAGCGGAGATCGGCATCGTGTTCGCGCCGAACATGAGCGTTGGTGTCAATCTGTGCCTGAAGTTGCTCGAAACCGCTGCCCGGGTGTTGGGTGACAGCGTCGATATCGAGATCATCGAGGCCCATCACCGTCACAAGGTGGATGCACCTTCCGGCACCGCGCTGAAGATGGGCCAGGTCGTTGCCGAAACGCTGGGCCGCAATCTCGCCGACTGCGCGGTCTATGGCCGCGAGGGGCATACCGGCCCCCGCAAGCGTGAAACCATCGGTTTCGAGACCATTCGCGCCGGTGACATCGTGGGTGAGCACACGGTGATGTTCGTGGCCGATGGCGAGCGAGTCGAGGTCTCCCACAAGGCTTCCAGCCGGATGACGTTCGCCGCCGGGGCGGTGCGCGCCGCCCAATGGCTCACGGCGCAATCTCCCGGGCTCTATGACATGCAAGACGTACTCGATCTGTAAGACGCCCGCACCATGGCTTGTCCTGGCGTAGAGTGGCGTGGCCGGCAGCGGGCCGGAACTGGTTGACTGGATTATCTTTTGCGCTTACTGTGAGGCACTTCGAAATTGAGCGGTCGCAGTCGTGGCCCTGTGAGAAATGCGGGCTAGCCCGGATTTGGCACCGGGTCGTGTAGCGAGGCCGCACTGGGCGATCGCAGTCGTGATCCGGTGAGAATGCGGGCCAGGGAGCCTTGTATCCGGCACAGGGTCGGGATATTCAATCTGGCCGGTTCCTGCGGGAGTCCGGCAAAGGATTTCCCCACCGGTTTTCGTTACGGGGCGAAGCCGATAATCTACAACCAGAGGAGACGTTTCATGGCACATATCGTGGTTCTTGGCGCGGGCACTGGAGGAATGCCGGCTGCCTATGAGTTGAAGGCAACGCTGGGTAACGGGCATGAGGTTACCGTCGTCAACGAGCGGGACTATTTTCAATTCACACCGTCCAATCCCTGGGTGGCCGTTGGCTGGCGTGACCGGGCATCGATCACTTTCGATATCAAGACCTATCTGGAAAAGAAGAACATCAATTTCATCGCCAAGCGGGTGACGAAAATCGATGCCGAAGGCAATGAGTTGACATTCGAGGATGGCCAGGGCCTCAAATACGATTATCTGATCATCGCCACCGGGCCGCGGCTGGCCTTCGAAGAGGTCGAGGGCACGGGTCCGGAAGGTGGCCATACTTCTTCCGTCTGTACCGTCGACCATGCCGAGAAGGCCTATGAGGCCTATCAGGCGATGCTTGCCAAGGGCAGTGGACATATCGTCATCGGCGCGGTGCCGTTCGCCAGTTGCTTCGGGCCGGCCTACGAGTTTGCCTTCATCGTCGATGCCGATCTGCGCAAGAAGAAGCTGCGCAACAAGTTCACCATGCAGTTCGTGACCTCCGAACCCTATATCGGCCATCTCGGCCTGGGTGGCGTGGGCGACTCGAAAGGCATGCTCGAATCGGAGTTGCGCCAGCATCACATCAACTGGATCACCAATGCCAAGACCACCAGGGCCGAGCCGGGCAAGCTGTTCGTCGAGGAGATCGGCGCCGATGGCGAAAAGGTCAAGGATCACGAGATCGAATTCGATTTCGCGATGATGCTGCCGGCGTTCAAGGGTGTCGATGCGGTCATGGAGGTCGAGGGATTGTGCAATCCGCGCGGTTTCGTATTCGTCGATGAATACCAGCGCAACCCGACCTACAAGAACATTTATTCGGCGGGCGTTTGTATCGCCATTCCACCGGTCGAGGGGACGCCGGTGCCGACTGGCGCGCCCAAGACCGGTTACATGATCGAATCGATGGTGACGGCGATCGTCCACAATATCGCGGATGAGCTGGCGGGACGCGAGCCCACCACCACTGCGACCTGGAACGCGATCTGCCTGGCGGACATGGGCGATACCGGTGCGGCATTCGTGGCTCTGCCGCAGATTCCGCCACGCAACGTCGCCTGGTTCAAGAAGGGCAAATGGGTGCACGCGGCCAAGATTGCGTTCGAGAAGTACTTCATCCGCAAGATGAAGAAAGGCACCTCCGAGCCGCTGTACGAGAAATACATCCTCAAGATGCTGGGGATCGAAAAACTCGGCTGATTCGGGCGACGACATCGCCCGGCATGGATGGAAAGAGAGCGGCCCTGTGGCTGCTCTCTTTGTTTGATTCAACTGGCAAGACAACGATCAATGGCAAAACTGAATATTCTCGAAGGGCATTTTCGGCTCGATCAGGTTCGCATCGGCATGGTGGCTTCCCGCTTCAACAGTTTCATCGTCCAGAGTCTGGTCGACGGGGCGACCGATGTGCTGCAGCGGCAGCTCGATGAAGAGGCGACATTCGATCTGGCCTGGGTGCCCGGCGCGCTGGAGTTGCCGCTGGTGGCGCAGAAGATGGCCCAGTCGGGGAACTATGATGCCATTGTCGTGCTGGGGGCGGTGATTCGCGGCTCGACGCCCCATTTCGACATCGTTGCCAATGAGAGCGCCAAGGGGCTGGCGCAGGTGGCCATGAGTGCCGGGATTCCGGTGATCAACGCCATTTTGACCACCAATACCATCGAGCAGGCGATCGAACGGGCAGGCACCAAGGCCGGCAACAAGGGCGCCGAAGCTGCCATGGGCGCGCTCGAGATGGTCAGCTTGCTGCGCCAGTTCGACGCCGGTTGATCGCTTACGTGTCTGGCAAGCAACCCAGTCCCGGTCAGATCGCCAACCAGCGCCGGCACATGGCGCGACGGCTGGCGCTTCAGGCGCTCTATCAATGGCAGATGACTGGCTATTCTGCGACCGAGATTCTCGATCAGTTCGAAAAGGATCGCGATTACCACAAGGCGGATGCGGCGTTTTTCGACGAGCTGGTGCGGGGCGTGATTTCCCGTCAGCCGGAACTCGACGGGCAGCTGGCGGCCTATCTGCCACGTGATATCGAGCTGATCGATGCCATCGAGCGTGCCGTCTTGCGACTGGCGGCCTATGAGCTGGCAACGCATCAGGAAACGCCTTACCGGGTGGTGCTGAATGAGGCGATCGGGTTGACCAAGGTGTTTGGCGCGGTCGGTGCGCACAAGTTCGTCAATGGCGTGCTGGACAAGTTGTGGCGCCAGTTGCGGCCGATGGAGGCGCGCCTGGAGGCAAAATCCTGAATCGCCCAGCGGGTGTGAAGACGAAAGGTGGTCTGCAATGAATGTGATGATTTTCGATATCGAGACCATTCCCGACGTCGAGGCCGGGCGTCGTCTGTATGGTCTCGATGGTTTGAGTGACGAAGACGTCGGCAAGGCGATGCAGCAGCTTCGCGTGCAGAAGACGGGGCGTGATTTCATGGCGCATCATCTGCATCGCATCGTCGCCATTTCCATTGTTTTTCGTCATGCGGAGCACGTCAATGTCTGGTCGCTGGGTGATCCATCGGCGCCGGAGGAGGAGTTGATCCAGCGCTTCTTCGACGGGCTCGATAAATACACGCCAACGCTGGTTTCCTGGAATGGATCCGGCTTCGATCTGCCGGTGATCCATTATCGTTCGTTGTTGCATGCCATTGCTGCGCCCCGTTACTGGGAAACTGGTGATGAGGACACCAGTTTTCGTTACAACAATTATCTCAACCGTTTCCAGTGGCGGCATATCGATCTGATGGATGTGTTGGCCGGCTATCAGATGCGTGCCGCCGCGCCGCTCGATGAGGTGGCCACCTTGCTGGGTTTTCCGGGCAAGATGGGTATGAGCGGCGCCAAGGTCTGGGATGCGTGGCTGGCGGGCGAGATCGAGGATATCCGCAATTATTGCGAGACGGATGTGCTCAATACCTATCTGGTCTATCTGCGTTTCGAGTTGATGCGCGGCCATTTGACGGAAGATGCCATGCTGCGGGAATTCGAGTTGCTGCGAAACATGCTGGAGCAATCGGGTAAGCCGCATCTGATCGAGTTTGGCGAAGCCTGGGCGGTTTGATGGGCCGGCGACGCAGACGTAAGGCGCCGCCGCGTGGCGAATTCGAGGCGCAGGTCGAATCGCTCGGCCACGATGGTCGCGGTATCGCGCATCTGGAGGGCAAGGCGGTGTTTCTCGATGGCGCCTTGCCGGGCGAGCGGGTACTGTTCGAATATACACAGACTTCCCGAAAATATGATGATGGCCGTGTGACTCAGGTTCTGCAGGCTTCGCCGGACCGGGTCGAGCCGCTCTGTGGCAGCTTCATGCGTTGTGGTGGATGCAGTTTGCAGCATCTCGATGCGGAGCGGCAGATTGCGTTCAAGCAGCAGTCGATGCTCGAAGGGTTGGCGCGTATTGGCAATGTCGAGCCGGAGGAGGTGCTGGCGCCATTGCGGGCGGATATCTGGGGGTATCGTCGTAAAGCGCGTCTCGGTGTTCGTTATGTGCCCAGGAAGGGGCGGGTGCTGGTCGGGTTCCGTGAGAAGCGCAATAGTTTCATCACCGATGTGACCGACTGTCCGGTGCTGGATCACCGGGTTGGCGAGCGGTTGGTGGATCTCGGTCGGCTGATCCATTCGATGGCGGCGCGTTCGACCATTCCTCAGATCGAGGTGGCGGTCACCGATGAGGTGGTGGCACTGGTTTTTCGCCATCTCGAGCCGTTGAGTGTGGAGGATCGGCAGAGTTTGTTGCGTTTCGGCGAGGAGATGGGGTTTGCGATTTTTCTGCAGCCCGGCGGGCCGGGTTCGGTGGTGCCGCTGACGGAGCCGGCGCCGGCTTTGCGTTATCGTCATCCGGCTTTCGATGTTTCGGTGGCGTTTTCACCAATGGATTTCACGCAGGTGAATGATGCGATCAATCGGTCGATGGTGGAGCAGGCAGTGGCGTTGCTGGATCCGGGGCCGGATGAGCGGGTGTTGGATTTGTTCTGTGGGCTGGGTAATTTCACGTTGCCGTTGGCGCGTCGTGCCGCGCAGGTGACGGGGGTTGAGGTCGATGCGGCGATGTTGGCGCGGGCGCGGGCCAATGCTGAGTGGAACGGGATTGGGAATACGGCTTATTTTGCGGCTGATTTGATGTCCGAGTCGTTGCAGTTCGAGCCCTGGATCAGGCAGCAATGGGACAAGATTCTGCTCGATCCGCCGCGGAGTGGTGCGAGTGAGGTGATCAAGCATTTCGGCAAGATGGGGGCGCGTCGGGTGGTTTATGTGTCCTGTCATCCCGGTACGTTGGCGCGTGATGCCGGGGTGTTGGTGCATACACATGGCTATCGTTTGGTGCAGGCGGGTGTGATGGATATGTTTCCACATACCGCGCATGTGGAATCGATGGCTGTGTTCGAGCGTTCGTCGTGACTTTGGGTTGGGGGTTCTTTCCGGCCCCGCGCCCCGGCGGGTGGTGCTGTCGTTCGCGGGACGCCGCGAGTACTTCCCTGTAGGCTCGACGGCCGCATCCCTGCGGCCGAACGCCCGCGCACGACAGCACCACCCGCCGGGGCGCTCCGAGGTGGCGTCGGATTGGGTTTGGCGTGTCATCCCTGCGGTCGACACGCGAGGGCGTCATCGCCGGGGCGG
>CAZTJP010000059.1:0-10912 GCA_964613895.1 uncultured Thiotrichales bacterium
TCGTGACCCTGTGAGAAATGCGGGCTCGACATCCATCAGTCGGTGACAATGCGCCGACGCCGCCAGGCGAGCGCACCCAGGGACAACAGCAGCCAACCATCGAAACTGCCCGCACCATGGCCCTGCAAGCCGGTGGCGATACGCCCAGAAGCGGCGTCTTTCACCTTGGGCACACTGATGAGCAGTTGTGCAGTGTCCTGACCGCCAAAACCGTCATCGATCTGATAGGTGAGCGTTTCCTTGCCGGTGAAGCCCGAATCGGGCGTATAGGTGACGACTCCATCGGTGAGACTCACCGTGCCGTGTTGTGGCGGCGTCAACAACGAAACGGTCAGCGCGTCTCCGTCCGGATCGGTGTCATTGACCAACAGGTCGATATCGACACTGACGCCCGGCGAGGTCTGGGCGAAGTCATCCTGAGCCACAGGTGGATGGTTACCGGAGTCACCCAACGCAAAGGCGGCGAAAAAGTCGGCATCCCCCGGATCATTCAACTCCGTGTCTTTCGAGTCCTGCGGGAAGGTCGCAGGGTCGGTCAACGTATGAATCGCGGGATCGACATCGGAAGGAAAAATGGAAAAGCCGTAATAGCGCTGACCATCGGTCAGTCCCAGCTCGGCCTGGCTGACGAACACCATGCCCAGTGGTTCACGGGAAGAAGTCGAATAGGCCAACCGCGAGGGTGTCACGCTGTTTTCAGTAGCCAGAAAGTCCAGATCACGCTCGGGGGCAACCAGCCCGTAACGTAATTCATCTGCGCCCGCATAGATATTGTTGATGCGAACCAGCGGGCCATAGGCAGCGGGTTCTCCATTGTCATCGAGTGCAGTGATGGCTGCCATCTGCACCGGATTATTGCCGGATTTTTCAATGACGACGTGACCAGCCTGTTGCAATCCCTGCACCGACGCCGCGGCATGCAGCCCCTTGTCAACGATGAAATCGACCCGTTCGATATTCTTGATCGAATCCGGTCGCTCTCCGGCATTGGAAAAGACATCCAGCGCGCCGATATTGATGACATTGCCACCGATCAGGCTGGCCATGTCACAATTGCCCTGCGCATTGTCGGTAGCGGGATAGCTCGGTGCATAACTGAGACTGGCGCCAGCGGTTTGTGCAAATACGCTGCACCGGTTTCCATGAGCACGTGGATTGTCCACCCGCTTGACTTCGACCCGGTTGGCAAGGCGTTGATAGTCGTAGTTTCTACCTTGATAGACGAAACCATCGATGATCACATCCTTGCCCTGCCCCCACTGGTAGACGACACCATTTTTGACATAGCGGGAAGGCGTTGCATTCCGTTCATGCGTCAGCATCTGGGTGATTTCACCGCGAGCCCACCCGGTCTGGGCCGACAAGACCATCGATGACGACAACAATAATGCGGCCCATTTCAATCCATTTTTCAACATTTCCAACCTCGCACCCTTTCAGCAGGTCTGATCCGTCTGACAGCAAGCCTGAACCGGTTTGCCCTGACGAGATTGATTCTAGGAAAATGACTCTGTAGGCCGTTGAGATCTACATCGCGTTATCAGCAAATCCAGGGTCGACTGGTTCACATGACAAGCGGCATAAAAAGGAACCAGGTCACAATACCGCATAAATGTGACCCGAGTCCTACTGGCGCAAACCGCTCACACGGCCGGATCGCGTATCGACGCCACTCAAGGTGAGTGTGATGACTGGCGTTCGCAACCGAGGACCGCATTCTCGATCACGCCGAACTACCACGGATGAAGACGGTCTATCACGGAGTAGGTGAATTCAATGCAGAAACAACCTTTATTTTCCGTCGTCATCCCGAGCTACAATCACGCTGACTTCGTTGGTGATGCCCTCGAATCCGTCCTGAACCAGACATTCGAGGAGTTCGAGGTCATCATCGTCGATGACGGTAGTACCGATGACACGCGCTCGGTCATTGCAGGCTATGACGATCCCCGTATCCACTATGTCCATCAGCCCAACAAAGGGCTGCCTGCCGCACGAAATACCGGCATCCGGCACGCCAGGGCGCCCTGGATCGCGCTGCTGGATGCGGACGATATCTGGCATTCCAGCAAACTCGAAGAGGTTGCCTGGCATATCGACCATTATCCCGATATCGAAGTTTTCGGTTCACCGCTGAGCAAAACGGCGGAGCTGCCCAAAGAATTGCCCGACGTGCCACCCGTTCAGCGACTGAGCGCTCGTGATTTTCTTTTCCAGAGTCCTTTCGCTCCCTCTGCAGTCACGGTTGCCAGGCAGGCGTTCGATAAGGTGGGCCTCTTCGATGAATCACTCAAATCCATCGAAGACCGCGACATGTGGCTCCGTTTGTCACTGAAATGCAGTATTTTGCAAATTCAATCCCATAACTGGACATATCGTCAACATGATGGGCAAATGAGCAACAACTGCCAACGGATGAAAACCTACTACCTGGTCGTGCTGCGCAAATTCTTCCGTTTGGCCCCCGAGTACAATGACCTGAAAAGAGCGGCTTTCAGCTATTGTTACCGCGACGCAGGCATCTGCCAGATCGCCAATGACAGAAAACTCGCCGGCATAGGCAGCTTCGTCATCTCCGGCCTGCTGCATCCTACCGCGTTGCCCTATGAAGAGCACGAAGAATTGTTGCGGCTAAAGATGTCCATTCACGCTATCTTTGGCAAACATTTGACGCGGGTATCCAAGCGATTGGCTCGGGAGTTTCGTCGCAAGATCATGACCACGCTTTGAGGCTGGATTTCCCATCAAAACAATAACCCAGTCGATGAATATCTTCATCATAGCTTCGGGCAATGATTTTTCGCATCTCGTCATCGTAGAATTCCCGATAGTCCCTGGAATTCGACACATTCAGCCGCGGTAATTCCGCCTGAATTCCCAACCGACGACAGATCTTCGAAAAATCCTCATCCAACGTCTCGAGATAACCTATGTAATCCACGGCGATCTGACCATTTTCACAAATGAAATCACTCTGGGAACGAAAATGCAGGAAATGCCGGACCTCGTCCCGCTGAATCCCGCAACAAACAAAATCCCGGAAGCTGGGATAATCCTCGAGATTTGACGCTGCCCATTGACGGTCGTCATCCGTCATACCGCCTGCACGCAAAAAATGATAAGCGGAACAAACACGATCCCAGGGATTGCGCACAATGGTGAATTTGAAATAATCATTGAACCGCTTGCGGCCGAATATCTTTTTGTATTCCGTTATCTTCAGGTGCCCGCCGCCACGACTTCCGAAAATGGCACGATTCACGGAGATGCCGGCATTTTTCGGGATATGCACGTAGATACATTGCAACCGGTCATAACCCTCGAGTGTGTAGCCGTCTTGCTCCGAATAACGTAACCGGCGGTATTTATCCAGCCGCCGTTTCTGATAGCGTCGATCCGACCAGCCAGATACGATGAATTGTGGCGCAACGAATCTGGCAACTTGTTTCACCCGGCTGTTCATGCCTGCTCTGTCACCCACATGACGTGATATTGAGTCACCGCCATATCATCGTCACTGTAACCGGCGAACCTGGAGTCAACCGGAAAACCTCGACGCAATTCCGACAGGCAGCGTCTATCCAGACGCTCTTCGTGATGAACCGCTTTCAGACCGAGATCACGCGCCATGGCCCGGTAATCCGATGCCCGGAGGCGGTTGTGATACATGAAGCGGTTACCAGCCAGCCGACGCCATTGGCGTTCGGAATAACGGAGGAAGTTGATTTCGCTGATTTGTGTGTCACTGTGCGCAAAGTGGTCCGAAGGGTCGATAAAGTGGATCATGCTCCCTCCAGGGCCAATCAGGCGTTTACTCTCTTTCAGAATCCCACGCAGCACTTCGGGTGGAATGTGTTCGAAAACGTTCAGGGAAAGACTGTAATCCACCGAACCCGTTTCAAAGGGCAAAGTGCGGGCATCGCTACCCGGCAAGTATTCCAGAGCGATGAATTCGGGCAGATCCTGCGGATCGGGATATGCTGTCAGCAGCTCGCCCAGGCGACGGGAGAACGCCGACCTGTCGGCACTGTCGGAGAACAATTCCGTCAATTCCTCACGATGGCTGGCCAGATACTCCAGCGAGCGCTGCATCAAATCGTGTCGCAGGTAATGATTGAGGTCTACACTGATCACCCGGCGGGCACCCATCAGCCAGCAGGCAATGGGGACATCGATTGAACGGCCGGTACCGATCTCCAGTACGACCGCATCTTCGAATCCGTTCCCGTAGCGACGAGCCCAGCGGCCCATCTTGGCGGCAGAACGATAGCGAGGGGCAATGTCCGCCGCCGGATTGCCAAAACGGCTTTGCAAACGATAATACACGGGTTGTGCCACGATATCTGGCAACACCGCCACGGTATTTTGCACCAGGGCTTTCATTTTCCAGTGCATGGTTGTGCCCCCTTGAATACGCGCTGTTTCTTCAATCCGCTACAACTGTAGCGGGCAAAATGGTAGAGACTTCTCGGCAGAGAAAGCTGTTCGACCTGCCGGTAGATATGCCACTGGTATCCGGCCGCCTTGAGTTTGTCGTTGGAGACCGAGCCCGTGCGCACCCGGTAATAGGCCAACACCTCGTTGAGCCCGTGGGCTTCGATACCCTGTTTGAGCAATTTCAGCCAGTATGCGTAATCTTCATGGCCTATTCGTGGCATCGAATGCTTGCCCAGCTGTTTGACATCGTACATGGCGGTCAAACAGGGAATGGTGTTGCTGTTGAGCATCTGCCGGTAATTGACCCGTTTCCTGACCGGAATGGGCCGCCCAAGCGGTTCACCATCTTCGGAAATCTTCTGATAGGCCGTACAGGACAACACCACCTCATCCCGCATGAAGTCGAGCTGTCTTTCCAGCTTTTGTGGATGCCACAGGTCATCACTGTCGAGAAATGCGAGGTAGCGACCCCGAGCCGCTTCGATACCGATATTTCGCGCCTGGGCGGGGCCCAGATTTTCCTTTGAAAGTAACAAGCGGATGCGGGCATCATGCGCAGCGGCTCGTTCCACCACCGCCACGGACCGATCCCGGGAGCAGTCATCGACGATGAGCATTTCCCAATCGACGTGTGTTTGTGCCTGGACGGAACGCAAGGTTTGTTCAATCACCGCCTCGGCGTTGAACATGGGGGTCACGATCGAAACCAGCTCGCTCATGCTTCTCCGCCATCAGGCTTGAAGTTCTTCGGCCGGGGCAGCAGGTAGTCGCGATACTGGCCTGGATCACCCTGTTCACCCGCCTCGGCAGCCTTGGAGATGTTGTACATTTCGCGCGAAGTGACATAGTGAAGGCGGTAATGCTCACCGTCGTTGTAGCGCTGCTCGAGGTAGCTGAACATGTCGTCCACCGGCTGTCCCAGGAGGGTATCCATGTCACCTTCCTGCGTACCATGGGTATGCACCTTGACGAACACCCACTCCGGCCGACCACGCACATGCACGCCGGTACGCACCCACAGATCGACCCGATCGGGCGTTGGCGGGTTGGCGGCACGGATATCGGCATTTTCGATCTTCGGGAAGATACCCCACTTGCGGCGCCGCCAGTTGAGTGCCAGCGGGCCTTGAAGGATCATCAGATCACCCCACGGTTGGCCACCAACACGGACATCCCGACCAGAGTCGTGTGACTTTGGTCTTACGGGGTCATCTTTGGCGTAATAGATCGCGTTGATCTTGCGCGTCTGAGTGTCGCTGGGTGCTGATGGCAAGGTAAAGTCGGCATAGCAGCCCGCTTCGCGCAGCACGATCAGCTCGTTGTTGACGCCGCACCAGCACCCATCCTCACGCGCATTGTCGAGCGCATAATTGCCATGTATGAAGGCAAACAGCGGTTTCCGGGTCTCGGGGCACAGGGGCAATGCACCATGGCGATGATGGAGCGTGTCGATGAAGCTGTCGAGTTTGCTCCTCAAGCCGGCGGCTGTATCGCGATCATGGTGCAGATGGATTTCGATCTCACCCAGGCCCTGCTCACACAGCGCCTGGATCTTGTCCAGGTGTTCCGGGCGATATTCCTCTTCTGGATAGAAGAAGGTATGCGTCGGGTGACGGCCATCTGCATCCTTGTGACGCCTTGCGAGCCGTGGGTAGTCACGTACCCAGCGATCGACACGTGCATCCTCTTGTGCCCGGTCGGGATTGCGCCATTGTGGTTCATAGTGGTCGACGAAACAGAACAGCACATGGATCGGGCCGGTTGCAGGTTCGCGCCAGGCGCCCCGGAACCATTCCCCCAACCAGATGAACATGTATTTGTTGCTCAGCTCCCGATAGATCAGCAAGCCAGCGGCAGCCAGTACAATCATGACTGCTGCAATGATCAGTATATTCTCACTCATGGTATGTCAGCGGAAGGCGCCGGTAATGCTTGGGACTTTCTCTACTTCCATTGGTTCCCCACTCGCCACTGCCATTCATGCCTGAGCCAGTTTGCGCAATGTTTCGACGATACGAATCGCCGCCGCCCCGTCCCAGCGATCCGGGATGCGGCCGGGGCGAACATCCCCTTCGAGAACCCGTTTGGCCGCCGCCATGATGTTCTCGGGCCGATTGCCCACCAGTACATTGCTGCCGATCTCGCAGGTGATCGGACGTTCCGTGTTATCGCGCATCGTGATACAGGGCACACCCAGCACCGTGGTTTCTTCCTGGAGGCCGCCGCTGTCGGTGAGCACCATGCGAGCGTGCATATTCAGGTGCAGGAATTCCAGATAACCCAGCGGTTCGGTGATCCACAAGCCCCGTACCGGCCGGCCTTCATTGAAATACCTGGACAGACCGAACTGCTCGGCCATCTTTTTGGTACGGGGGTGAATCGGCAGAACCAGAGGCAATGTCCGGCCGATTTCCGCCAGCGTCGAGAGAATGCCTTCGAGTACAGCGGGGTCATCGACATTGGCGGGGCGATGCAAGGTCACGGTGGCATATTCACCGGGACGCAATCCAAGCTGGTCGATCAGGGACAATCGCTCCGCCATGGCCCGATGCTTGTTGAGCGTATCGATCATCACGTTGCCGACGAAATGGATCTTTTCTGGGGCGACGCCCTCGGACAGCAGGTTCTCGCCAGCGATTGGATCGGTGGTGAACAGCAGGTCGCTGATGGCATCGGTGCACAGGCGATTGATCTCTTCCGGCATGCTGCGGTCGCGCGAGCGCAGCCCCGCTTCGACATGGGCGACCTCGATGCCCAGCTTGGTAGCGGTCAGCGCGCAGGCAATGGTCGAGTTGACGTCACCGACGACGATCACCAGATCCGGCTGCTCCGCTTCGCAGACCTTTTCGAACTCGGTCATGATCCGAGCGGTCTGCCGGGCATGGGAGGCCGAGCCAACCCCCAGATCCACATCCGGGCGCGGCATGCCGAGATCATCGAAGAACGACTGGCTCATACGTGCATCGTAGTGCTGGCCGGTGTGTACCAGTCGGTGCTCGAACTGGTCGGGAAACTGGTCCAGCGCATCGATGATCGGCGCCATCTTCATGAAATTGGGGCGCGCCCCGACGATGTTCAGAATCTTCATTGCTTCTCCCCCCTTTGCCACCTCATCGGCCAAGCCAATCGACGACCATGCCGCCCGATCGGTTCATGCGGATTCGGCGAGTTGAACTTTTTACCTTCTGGGCTACCAATCTATTAACCGACAACGAATTCAGGGCGACCCAATGCCACCAGAAAAGCTGCGAGTACTCCTATCGACAACACTTTTTCCAAATCGTGCGGAAAAAACTCGTTGCGTATTCGTCGAAAAGCTCGCACGTGCGCTCGAGCCGCGTTGCGAACTGGACATCAGCGTGCCGCTGCCGTGGACACCGCCACTGTTGAAGCGCGGCCCTTATGCCCACTATCGCGCCATCCCGGCGCATGACCAGCTCGATGGTCTGCGGCTGCGTCACCCGCGTTATTTCGTGATTCCCAAGTTGGCGCGTTCGCTGCACGGGCTGTTCATGTTCCTGTCGTTGCTGCGCCACCACCGGCGACTGATCGCCAGCCACAGACCCGATGTCATTCTGGGCGTCTGGGCCTATCCGGACGGATTCGCCAACCTGCTGACCGGCCGCCTGTTCTCCATACCGGTCGTCATTTCCTGCCGGGGCAGCGACATCAACTACCTGGCCCGAAAACGACTTCACCGGGCGTTGATCCGCTGGACACTGTGCCGTGCGGCGCTGGTGCTGTCGGTCAGCGAGGCACTCAAACGCGAGATCGTGGCCCTGGGCGTGCCGGCAGACAAGGTCATCGTCATTCCGAACGGCATCGAGGCGGAAAAGTTCCAGCCACTTCCCCCGGCGGAAGCCCGGCATCGCCTGAATCTGGAACCCGATAGACGCTACGTCGTCAGTGTCAGCCGGTTGAGCCACGAAAAAGGACTCGACATTCTGCTCAATGCACTGGCGTTGATGCGCGACCAAACCGTCCATCTGCTGCTGGTCGGCGGTGGCGCAGAACGATCGGCACTGAAAGCCCTGGCGCAACGCCTGGGTATCGCCGCACGCGTCACCTTTGTCGGCGACACGACACATACACAAATTCCGTTATGGCTGAATGCGGCTGACTTGTTCGTGCTACCCAGCCGTACCGAGGGCTGGCCCAATGTATTGATGGAAGCATTGGCCTGCGGCAAACCGGTAGTCGGCACCAATGTGGGCGGAATTCCTGAAATCATCGATTCCACCACACTGGGACATATCGTTCCCGCGGAAGATCCCCAGGCCCTGGCGGATGCGATGGACACCGCTTTGACGAGCCGCTGGGATCCCGTGGCGATTCGTGCGTCAGTAGAAAACCGCGACTGGGGAACTGTCGCCGGCGAAACCTGTCTAGCTCTCGGGAGTATTGTGCAGCACCCGGGAACACCCGGCCTGGCGCGGCTCTCTCATCCGCTGGATCCGGCCGAGTAATCACTGGTTATGACAAAACGTATCATGCACCTCACTTTTTCACTGGACGTCGGCGGCCTGGAAACCTTGCTGTTGTCCCTGCTGAAAAAGATCGACCGATCTCAATATCGCCCCATGGTCTGCACCCTGTCCGCGGGAGGGCAGTTGGCTCATGAGTTTGCCGATAACGGTATCGAGGTTTTTTCACTACCCAAGAAGCCGGGGCTGGATCCCGGCCTGATCATTCGACTGGCGCGACTGTTCAAGGCGCAACAAATCGATATCGTACACACGCACAATTTCGGCGCCTGGCTCTATGGCGTCACGGCTGGCGCACTGGCGCGTGTCCCCGTCATCAACACCGAACACAGCAATGTGCCTGCCCACAAACGCGTGCAAATGTTGGCGGAAAGACCCATGGCCACACTGAGCCGATATATCATTTGTGATTCGAATGCAGTCAAGCAACATTTGCAACACCGGCAGAAAATTCCCGCCAGCAAACTCAAACTGATATTGAACGGTGTCGATGTCGATGCATTTGGCGATTTTCCTGAGGCATCCACACTGAAAACCTCCCTGAACATCCCTCCGGAAGCTGTGGTATTGAGCAGCATTGCCAGACTCGCCCCGGTGAAGAATCACCTTGGACTGCTCGAGGCCGTGCGTCATCTACGCAAGCTGACCACCACACCATTTCGCTTGCTGATCATCGGGGAAGGTGAATGCCGCCCTGCCCTGGAGTCATTCGTTGCCGAAAACGACTTGACGGATGAAGTGATTTTTCTCGGACGGCGTCGCGACATTCCCGAATTACTGGCAGTCACCGACATTTTCGTACTGGCATCACTCATGGAGGGCCTGCCCATTGCGCTACTGGAAGCCATGGCTTCGTCACGTCCGTCAGTGGTGACCAATGTGGGGGGCAACACCGAGATTCTGGGAGATGACAATCGAGCCGGGATACTCGTAGAACCCCGTCAGAACGAGCAACTCGCCCAGGCACTTGCAAAACTCATCGACGATCCACAGCTGCGTCGGCAGCTTGGTCGAATGGCACGACGCCGCGTCGAGGAAAAGGCCAGTCTCAAAAACATGGTGCACTCCTACCAGAATCTCTATAAAAACTGCCTCGTCGCACAACCATGAAATTATTCAAATTATCCACGGAACAAACTGCAAAGGTACTACCGATGGAACTTTCTCTGCCCTATGTCAACAACTATATCAACACATTTCAGGAAGCACGACACATTCCCCGCGTCACCATCGACCTGATGTCCAATGAAGCACGGAACAACCCTTACTACCAGAATATCGTTCAGGAATTCTACCGTGATGCGCGACGCCTGCACCGTAAATTCCCTTTGGTGCGGCAACTACAGTGGGGCGTAGCGCTATGTCAGCTGCCTGAAAGCTTCGACAAATACTTCATGGTACTGGAAGGCGCAGCACGTCGAAATTACAAAAAAGCCAAGCGACTGGGATATGAATTCCGCCCCTTGGACTACAACAACCATCTCGACGAAGTTACCGCCATCTGGCGTTCCACCACTGTACGGCAGGGAGAGATGCCAAAGGATTTCCTGACGCAGGACGCAAAACCCCATTCCAACCCACCGTCGACCAGTTCAACCCATGACTACCCCTATTTCGGTGTATTCAATGCCGACGGTGAACTGCGGGCCTATGCCTCCTGCATGGTCGCAGGTGAGCTCTGCATGATCGAGCATATCTATGGCCACGCCAAATACCAGTCGGATGGCTATGTCCCCATGCTCATCATTTCAATGGGTGAATACCTCTATCAACACCATCCCAAGGTCAAATACTACGGCTACGGAACCTACTTCGGTGCAAGCAATACCATGAAACGGTTCAAGCGTAAATTCGCCTTCACGCCCCATAAGGTGAGCTGGGTACTGTAGCGAGGATTTGTCACTGGGTCACGACTGCGACCACCCAATGCGGTCGACTACGCCTGCGCGGCCCTCGGTCGCGAACGCCAGTCATCACACCACCTCGAGCGG
>CAZTJP010000060.1:0-10581 GCA_964613895.1 uncultured Thiotrichales bacterium
TGCGCCGAGGGCGATGGGGTAGATCAGCGCCCAGAAAAGATAGCCGGTGTGGCCGAAGTGGTCGAGAATGACGTAGGCGGCGGGGCCGAGCAGCACCAGTTGGGGGTCGAACAGCATCATCGAGGCGGTGCGGAACACTTGCAGGGGGTTGAGAAGTGCGATTGCGATGACGCCATCTTCGGGCAGTCCGCCGCGAATCAGCAGGCCGAGCAGGATCAGGTCGAGAAATAGCAGCAGGAACAGCCAGACGAGGAAGGCGACGCCCTGGGCGACATCGGCGGAGCGGGCCAGGGTGGAGATGAGCATGCCGATGCCGAGAAAGCACCAGGCCAGCGTGATCAGAAAACCGGTATAGAACAGGATTTGGATCCAGGGGATATCGGCGCCCTTGAATATCCCCCAGATGATAGCCAGCGCCATGGCGAGAAATACGGGCAGGAAGACGACCAGGAATCGTCCGACGATTTTACCCCAGTACCAGCTGGCGAGGCCGACGGGCAGTGACAACAGGTATTCGAAGATGCCGGCTTCGCGGTCACCGGCGACCGAGCGAACCGTGGTGAGCAGCACGAAAACGGGCAGGATAGCCATGGTGATCTGCAGATAGGTGACCAGCAGCCGCGACAGGCCGGTGAAGCCCATAACGCGCGATTCGGTCAGCCCGGTGATGAACAGCGCGACGACGATGCCGCCGAAGATCAGGGTGTAGATCATGAACCAGCGCGAGCGCAGCGATTCGTTGATGTCCGCCCGGGCGGTGAGCCACAGATCCTTCATGGTTTTGTCCCGGGGGAGGGTGCCAGTGGTTGACCGGCATGCGGGTTGTCGCGCTGTTCGATCGCATAGATGTGTTTTCTGGCGGCTGCCCAGTCGAGCGCCTTGTCCTGCTGCTCGCTGGTGGCGCCGAGTTGGTAGTCCATCGGGGTGTGCTGGCCGGGAATGTACCAGGCGCTGCGGGCATCGAGCCAGCGCTTCTTTTGGTAGTCCCGTACCCAGACTTCGGTGCGCGGGTCATTTTTCCAGGGCTGTTTGTCCAGCCATACCACCGCGCAGCCGATGTCGTCGAATTTGTAGATCCGGGTTTTCGAGCCGGCGGGTGCGCCGCGTATCTCGGCTGCGTAATGTGGGTCACTGATCGCCATGGCGCAACGCTGGCAACTGTCGCCGTCCCAGCGAATCTTTTCGGGACCGTGGTCGGGCTTTCCGCTGCAGGCACTCAGTACCAGCAGCGTAGCCAGCAACAGGCCGTCACGAATCGGTGCAAGGTATTTCATCGAGATTCATCCTCCCGGGCATGGGTTTCTTCCATCCGGATACCGCGCAGCAGGCCGGCATAGCGAGACAGGACGCCAAGAAAACGCAGCCGGTCGGGTCCGGCGACCTGACCTTGCCAGACACGTCCGTCGTCATGCGGTTCGAATTGCCATTCCTGTGCCGTGGCAGCGAAAGCGCTGTCCGAATACGCCAGGGTCAGCGTGCACGCCAATACGCTGTCCATATCGACAGCATCGGCAACATGATCGTCGAGCACGATCCGGCCCTGATCCATTTCCACCACGCGGTTGACCAGCGCCGCCACTTCGTCGAGACGATGGCTGGAAATGAGCATGGCGGCGGCATCCTGGCGTTCAGCCAGCAACTGGAACAGCTTGTGGCGGGCTTCCGGGTCGAGATTGGCGGCCGGCTCATCCATGATCAGCAGGTCACAGGCGCGTCCCAGCGCAATGGCGATCAGCAGTTTCTGTTTCTGACCACCCGATAGCTTGACGAATGGCTGGCGGCGGAATTGGCGGGCATCGAGGCCGAGCGTATCCGAGACGGCATACATCCGGTCGGGATCGCTGTCACAGACACCGGCAGCGAATTCGATCAATTGCGAGACCGGCATTTTCAGTGGCGGCGGCAGTTGCGGTACGAAACCAATTTTTCTCAATACCTGCTGGCGGTGATTGCGGGGGTTCAGCCCACCCAGCATGATGTTACCGGTGTGTATATATTCACCTAGCAGGCACCGAATCAGCGTGGTTTTGCCGGCGCCGTTGGAACCCACCAGGGCCACCCGGTGGCCACGCTCGATGCGCAGGCTGACGCTGTCTAGCACTCGATGCCGACGGAAGGATTTGGAAACGTTATCGATGGTGATCATGGTCGCCGACATCTACAGTCCCAGCCCCTTGATCTTGAACGTCAGGGAATTGGTGGGGCAGGTTTCCACGCAACGTCCACAGCGCGTGCAGTCAGCGCCCAGTTCGACATCCATGCCGCGCGCGCGACCCTTGATGACAGTGTCCAGTACATGCGGCACCAAACAGACCTTGCGACATTCCCCTTCGTGAAAACAGCTTTCCAGGTGATATTCCACTTTGACCGGGGAGAGCGCACCGACAAATCCGTAGGTCAATCCGATCGGGCAGGCGTAGCGACACCAGGCACGGCGAGAGTAGAAGATTTCGAACAGCAACAGCAGCGCGACCCAGATGAGCGCCAGGCCGGGGCCATAGATCAGCGCGCGGCTGAGAATGCCGGTTGGCGAAATGAATTCGAAAACGGTGTAGCCGCTGACGAGAGCCAGCAGTGCAAACACCAGCCAGAAGACTGTACGGGTGCGGCGGTCGAAGGGATGATCCTTGATGAACTTGAAGCGGCTGGCCAGTTTGACGTGCAACATTTCGGCCCATTCGGCCACCAGGTGGTAAGGGCAGACCCAGGAACAGAAGGTGCGGCCGCCCAGCAGCCACCAGAAAATGAACACCGTGGTCGTGCCGATGACCAGATTGATCACCACATGCTTGAACGCCAGCATGACTTGCAGGGCCGAATTGAGATCCGCCATATGAAAGCCCACTACCCGGGAAGCCGTCAGCGCGCCTTCCACCAGTTGCACATCGAAATGGTAGGAAATGACGAACAGCAGGTTGACCAGGATCAGCACCACCCAGCGCCGCCTGCGCCATTTTTGTGGCGGCCGCTTCTTTTTCAGTTCCGCCAACTCGGCATGGATCTTCGCGATGCGTTCCTTGTCGTTTCGTTTGAACTGGTGCAGCTCGATCACCTGCACTGGTACTTCGTCTTTTGAAGGTTTGCGTGGCGCGCGTCCCAGCAGTTCGAGAATGGAGTCTTTCAGTTTCATGCGCGCAGCCCCTTTCGTTCCAGGTTGACATCGATCACGATCGCGGCCGGTTCGGCGGGGCAAATCATTTCGCAGACACCACAGCCGACGCAGCCATCGAGTATTTCAGGACGCATGCGTGTGTGACCATCATCACTGTGTATCTCGACCAGCTGGATGGCGCGTTTGGGCGGACACTGGTTCGGGTCGCCAGATGGTGGTTTGCCGGCCTCGCACTGGTTGGCGCGAATCTCGATCGGGCATTGGCGAACGCAAAGATCACAAAGTTCAAGATCATAGGGATGATCACGCACCGGGATCGGTGTCCAGCGATCGACCTCGTCATAGCGCAGTTTGCCGGTGAATTGCGCCCCGCGCGCCTGGCCCTTGAAGCCCTTGCCCTGAACGGCCAGGCAGCGGTCCGGTCGCGCCAGCCTGGCGACGCCCGCATCGACCTGGGCGGGGTAATCGACTTCGTGCGTCAAGGCACCGGTGGGGCAGGCCAGTACGCATTGCAGTCCATCACAGGAAAAATCGCAGGCCTGTTCCCGAGGGGTGATATGCGGCACACCGACGCCGTAGCCGTCATCCATGTCACCCAGCCGGATCGCTTCTACCGGACAGACCTGGACACATTGCCCGCATTTGATGCAGGCAGCGAGAAATTTGTGCTCGATCAGCGCGCCAGGTGGCCGCAGTCGCTGTGCCCAGCCCTTGAGGACGGGCACGAAGCCGAGCATCGATGCGCCGACCACGCCTGTAAACAGGCCGACACTGCGCAGAAACTGGCGCCGCTGACGACGCCGGCGGGATTTGCTGCGGGGTTTTGTTTTTTGGGTTGGCATCATTCGGTCCTCCCCTGTGATTCGAGCAGGCGTTGCAGGGCGCTCTTGCTTTTGGTTTTTTCGCTTGAGTGGTGCATCTTCCCGAGTTTGGTGAGCAGGGGTTTGTTGTCCCGCACCAGCAGTTCGGGCGGCGAGAACGGCGCCAGCCGTTCGAGAAAGTCCAGGGTTTCCAGCATGGGGGAGCCCTTGAAGAACTGGGCATTGGGAATGTCACGCCACAACCGGTCGGCATAGGTATAGAGTTCGAATGGCCGGTCACCGACGCCGTCACCATCACGATCGAAACCTTCATAGTCGCTCCAGTAATTGCCTTCCCAGATATTTTTGTTGGCGGTTCCACGGCCGCTGACGACCACCTGCGTGAGGTTGCCGGAGAATTCATTCTGCTTGAAGATATTGCCGTGCCATTCATTGAGGAAACGTACGCCAATGCCGTTGTAGGCAATCAGGTTGTGGCTGAACCGGTTGGTGGTATCCGGCTGAAACGGGGAGACATCGATGTACAGGCCGGTGGCACAATACAGCACCTTGTTGTTTTCCAGTGTCAGGTCGGAGGTTTCCTTGAAGCCGATGCCTACGCCGGTGGGTCCGGAGGCATAGGTGATGCTGTTGTTGCGCAACACCACGCCGTCGCTGTACATCAGAAAGATGCCAACCGCATTGTTGACGTAGACATTGTCTTCGACCAAGTTGTAGCGCGAGTACATGAAATGCAGCGAATACCGGCTGTTGGAACCCCGGTTGCGGGCGATGGTATTGTTGGCCGAATACCACACCACCATGTCGCGCACGTTGGTGGTGATATTGTCGGTGATCTGGTTGTCGAAGCTGTACCACAGGCGCACCGAGTCACCGCGCTGGCCCAGGCCGAATGCCAGCTTGGAGCTGATCCGGTTGCGCCGTACGATATTGTTCTTCGACTGCTGAAGATCCACGCCGAACAGGCAATCGTCTATGATGTTGTCCTTGATGACATTGTAGTTGCCACGGACCTGAACGCCTGCGTCGATGTCGTTGGCGGATTCGCCCGAGTGGGTCAGATGCAGCCCCTTGATCGTGACGCCATTGCCGAGGATGCGAATCACACTACCGTGGCCGCCTCCATCGATAGTGACCTTGCCGCGGCCATCGATGGTGATCGGCTTGTCGATCACCACCGGCCCGGCATAGACGCCTGCCGGCGGAATCAATGTGCTGTCTTTCGCTAACTTGTCGACCAGTGTCTGGAAGGCGGGCGAAGCCATCGCTACGCCGGGCAATATCAGCAGACAGCCACAAATGACAGCCATGATCGCAAAACGCCTGCCAATGGCTTCAGACATCGCCATCCCGCGCCATCTTGAGACGAATCAACGCTGCGGCCGCCAGCAATGCACTGCACAGCAACATCAGAAAAAAGCCGATATAGGGATAGGAATGGGTGGTGAACTGAGCCACTTTGCCATCACCGAAAACCGTCGGCATGAATGGCTTGACGGTGAAGGCACCCATGTCGTTGAGACGGTGACCGTACCACCACAGCCAGCCGGAATATTCGATGATGAAAAAGACCGGCAAGGCCATCGGCACCAGAATCATCAGCCAGTAGAGTGGCCCACGCGATTTCCGGGCACCCCAGAGCAACAGCAGCATGGCGGCCAGGATACCCCAGAAGACGATATCGCCGGCGATACGCATGTTGTGCACCATCGGTTTGATTTCAGCCGGGTTGTTGAAATAGCGCCCGAGGCTCATTTGATAGTGCCAGACCATCACCTGCCGGACACTGCCTTTCCATGGCTGCTGTTCAGCATTGGCCAAGCGTTTCTGACTGTCCTCGAAAGTGACTCTCAGATGATCGATATTGTCCTGCTTGGTGATGGTGTCCTCGCTTGAAGCCGCTGTTTGGGTCTGGCTGTGTTCCAGCGATGCCTTGAGGCGTTCAATGATGGCGCTACCGCTGTCCTGCGCCGTGCCCTCTTTTTCCGTATCCTGGTCCAGTGCTTTCACCAGCGCGGAAATATAGCCCGCGTTCTCCAGTGCAATGCCGTTTTCGCCATACCAGGCCATGGCCATCCATACAGCAATGGCGCCAAAACCCAAACTCATGATGAGCAGACGGATCTTCGGTCGGGTGCACATGAAGCCCAGCAGCATGACGATCAGCAGACCGACGAGAAAAGGGGAGAAGGCACGTTCGACCACGCCACCGGCGGCAATCGGGTACATGCCAACGTAGTGGTTGATGGTATCCATCTCGTGAACACAATCGAGCGCTTCTTCTTCGGTGATCTCGGATTTGTCGACCTTCTTGCAGCCATTGAAGACGCCGTTCATGTGGAAATGAATGCGCACGCCATCCGGAAAGGCCTCTTTCGGATAGTTGGGTGCGGTCAAGGAGACCCACCAGATCGGTGCGTAATAAATAGCGACCAGCAAACCGATTGCCGCCAGTATCAGCAGATTGGAAACCAGTAACCGTGTCTTGCTCTGAGCCATGCCGTTTTCGCCCCTTGCGGAAAAGTTTCAGTGGATGGGTCTGCCGTGCCCGCTCGGGCACCGAGTCCCCGCTGCCGGAATGACGCCAGCCCGCACGCCCGGCTAGTCGAAGTCCGGGTTCACCCAATCCTTGGAGGGCGCCAGATCTTTCTTGGGCACGGGAATGCGGGAGACGTAGTTGATGACCATCTCCTGATCCTTGTCCGAAAAATTCTTGATCTGTTTCACCATGTCCGGGTTGGCGTTGCGGCGCTTGCCGGCTTCGATCCACTTGAATTGCCGCAGCATGTACTCATAATGCTGGCCCTGAATGCGTGGATAGAACTTCTCGCCATTGCCTTCTCCATTCTTTCCGTGACATTTGACACAATTCTCCTCGAACAGCTTTTTCCCCTGTTCGTATTCGGGCGTTCCTTTTGGCCATTTTCCCTTGCCATTGTCCGGGTTCATCGGCAGCTTTTCGATATAGCCGACGACATCGGCCAGCGCCTGGGCATCACCAATCGATTCTGGCAATGCAAACGGATACATGGTCGGGTTGTCACGGTTCTTGGCGCGAATATCGGACAGCTGCTTGATCAAGACTTCCTTGTGCTGCCCGGCCAATTGGGGGAAAGTTCCATCCTTCTTGCCCCAGCCTTCGGTGAGGTGACAGGCGGAACAGACTTCAAAAATTTCCTTGCCGTTTTCGATATTCGGTTTCAGGTTTATCGCTTTTTCGAATTCACCGCCTTTTTGTTTCCAGACGGCCTGTGCAGTGGCTGTACTCAGGCCAATCAAGGCGATAGTGGCGATCATCAGTTTCTTTTTCATCGTTCAACTCCGGATACTTCAGCAATACAGATATGTAATCACAGTAGTCCGCTCATTCGTTTGAGGCAGATCAAGTGGTATTCAGTTCGGTGGCAGCTTCGATACATAGTCGGCCACTGCTTCGATTTCCTCGTCCGAGACCAGGTGCATGATGCCTTTCATGGCGGCTGTCTGCCCATTCGAACGGGCACCGCTTTTGATGTCTTTCATTTGCTGGATGATATAGGCCTTGTTCTGACCAGCGATTTTCGGATAGTTGGGTAGCAGCGGTGTTTTGGCATCTTTGCCATGACAGGCGGTGCAGGTTTTTTCCTTGAAGACCTTGGCGCCATCGGCAGCCTGTACTGCGGCCCCTGGTAGCAGAGGGACAATGGTGCTCAGGATCAGCAGGAGGGTTTTGTTTGGTGTCATGTCGTTGCTCCTCAGCCATCTGGCTGGTTGATCGGGTTGGTCAGTCTGAAACACATATAAAATGTAGGGTTAAAAAAGCCCTCTCCCCCCGGGTCGGGGAGGAGAGGGCGGTTGTCATCATCGAAGCGCTCCGGGGCTATTTGAGCTTTTTGGCCCCGTGTTGTTCGAGGTAGGTCTTGGCGCGCAGACCGAGGTCGGCGGTCTTGACCTGATATTGCCACCACTGGTTGGCCCATCCCATGGCTTTGTTCCAGTCGCCTTTGGCGGCGAATTCTTCGGCTTTTTTCTTGGCATTGTCCGCAAACCCGAGTTGGTCGGTGGCATCTTCGACCAGACCCACCACAGTTGGGAAATCCTTGTAGTTGTGGCTGGTGATGAAGGCGACAACCTGGTCGATGACCTTCTGGGTTTCGATATTGGTCTTGACCTGCTTGTCGTAGTCGGCCTTGGTGTACTGGGTGCCCTCGTTCAGGCTGGTCTTGGTGGCCTGGTATCCCTTGGGCGTCACCAGCAGATAGCCTTCCATCTCCAGGTGCAGGGCAGAGCAGAACTCGGTGCAGTAGTAGGGATAGACACCGGGCTTGTCGGCCTTGAATGATGTGGTCACGGTCTTGCCCGGCTCGATGGAGAGCTGGACGTTGTGTCCGTACATCGCGAAGCCGTGAACCTCGTCTTCGGCACGTTCGAGGTTGGTCAAATGGATATGGACGTTGTCACCTTCCTTGACCTCGATGATCTCGGGCGTGATGTGCGAGCGAATGACGGTGCCGTAGACGTGAACCTCGTTGCCATTGCGTTCGATCTTTTCGCGACCGGCTCGGGTTTTCCATTGGGAACGCTCATTCTTACGCGAGTTCCAGCCTGACTTGTAGCGGACTTCAGGCTTGAGTTTGTCGGCCTTGATGGCGACCACGTAGTGGGGTTCACCCAGCGGGATCGGCATGTCGTAGAGCAGTTTCATCTTGTCGCCACTGATGTCGATCAACTGGTGGTTCTGCGGGTGCAATGGGCCAACGGGGTTGAAGCGGTCGATGGAGAGTTTGTTGAGCGCGATCAGGTAGTGGCCGTCGGGTTTGACGGAGTCACCTTCCATCGCCACGAGGTGGCCAACGTTGTAATGAATCGGCAGTTGGTCGAGAACCTTGCCCTTGCAGTAGTCCCATTTGGTGATCATCGAATCGACATAGATGGAGGTGTAGGCGATGCAGGGTTTGGAATCGAACTGGGTGTGCAGCGGACCGAGGCCGACCGCCACAGAGGTATGCAACACCGCCTTGATGGGGATGATGGGAATTCCGTAGGGATCCTTGCCTTCGAACTTTTTGTTCTTCATGGCATTCTGGATCTTGTTCCAGTCGTAGACCCAGGTGTGGCTGTCGAGTTTGCCGGAGACGACGATCTTGTCACCGGTGGGTACGACATCGACACCGTGGGGGCTCTTCGGCTCGGGTATCAGGTAGAGCAGGTCGTTGGCAGTGGCTTCCTTGAGGCTGATCACGGTCATGCCTTTGACTTTCTTGCCGATTTTTCCGGCATTGACCAGTTCGGCGGCCTTTTTCCAGTTGGTGACATGGAGGAAGTCGGTATCTTTGGAGGAGCAGCCAGCCTCGAACGGTGGACGGCCTTTTTCGATGCCGCCAACATAGCGTTCGGAACAGAAGGAGTTGGTGAATCCCCATCCCATCGACGGCCCCTTGCCTGCATCGGAAAGGTCCTGCGAGTAGGGGGGCAGTTCGAAGGTGAAGGATCGGGCCATGTCGAGCTGGCCTTTGTCACGATCGAATTTCCAGTAGGTCAGGCCGCCACGGTATTTGTCGTTGAATTCGGACAGGGGCACGAAGTCGTCACTGTAGGGCGCCGGATACTGGGTGGCTTCCATGACGTATTCAGTGTTGGGGGTGACGAAGGCGCCGCCGTGTTCGGATTTGAACAGCGGATTGACGACGATCTGTTTGGTTTCGAAGTCTTTGAGGTCGATGACGGCGACGCGCGGGTTGGCTTTGTCGTTGATGAACAGGTATTGCCCGTCATAGTCGCCGTTGGTTTCGGAGAATGCGGGGTGGTGGGTGTCGCCGTAGGTAATATCCTTGCCGTTGATGCGTCCCTGGGCGAGCACTTCCTTGGATTCATCGTCGAAACCATAGCCTTGCCAGGGTTCCGGTGTGAAGACGCCGATGTATTTGAGGATCCGCATGGAAGGTACGCCATAGACGATGACCTGTCCGCTCTGTCCACCGGAGCTGAATGCCAGGTATTCGTCACGTCCACCGGTTGGCGTGTAGGTTTTGGCGGCCGCGAGGATGTCTTTTTCGGTCAGTCCGCGTTTTTTCATCACGTCTTTCAATGAGTCATCGGACCAGGCTTGTCCGACCGCGAACAAACCGATCAGTCCCGCCGCGAGCACGGTGACCCATGGTTTGTGGGATTTTTTCATGACTGCTTCTCCAGTTGATTTTGCGAGGTTGGGATAACGCACCAATAGCGCCGCGAGTGAACCCTCCGCCACAGTTGCGACAGCTTGCGAGTTATTGCACACCCCAAGGTGTGCAAAGCTCATTGACCTAGGTCAAGCTCACGAATCCGTCGGGGTCAGGCTTGCGTTATTGCGTTTTGGAGTTCTTCCCGCCCTCGAATCCCGGCAGTCACCGGGCGTCCACGGATCGCTCAACCCAAAGTGCTCGCCGGGTCTCGTCGCGAGGGCGTTCGATGCGGCCGACGTCCGTGAACGATCGCTGCCCACCGGGCTGTTCCGAGGTGGTTGATGCAGGGGGTTTTCGCTGGCTGATTGGATCGGGTAGGAGGTGTGGCTCTGGGCGGCGGCTGGCGAAGGTGATGTATTCTTTTGTCGACCGGTATAAGATTGCCAGCTATCTTGACTGGCTTACCTCCGCATGAATCCCGATTACCTGGATTTTGAACAGCCGA